>DAOVVQ010000154.1 GCA_030637065.1 Planctomycetota bacterium | reverse complement strand
GTGCCGTCGTCGCTGTTCTCGGAGAAGATAGAACAATGCTGCTTGAAATGCTGAAAATAGTTCTCGAAGCGGCACAGGTAAATCCGGATATCATTAAAGTGCCTTTGATCAGTGTACAGGGAGAAGGTGGCTCTTTAGACAGCACAGCAGCCGTATTAGGCGGAGCAAGCAATATAGCCGAACTACTGGAAACCGCAAAGAAGCTCGAAGTCGGTAAAGAGTGACCGTAAAAGTGCCAGGTACTTTTGGGGTATTCCTTCTGACAGGGTGCGAAATCTCGCACTAATGAATTGTAGGGTGGGCTTTAGCCTGTGCGGTCCCGCGTGCCTTTTCTGTGTTTTGCCCGCAGGAGCTTTCTTAGTATGCTCATCAGGGTTGGCGGTTCGAAGTAGTTTTCGGTTAGTCGGATGTGGACTGTTTTTGGGTCCGGGACACGCACGCTTCCCGGCGCCCGGGCGAATAGGTCCTTTGCCTCTGTTGGCTCCTCGAAGGTAAAGACCAGGTCCGGGCCATTAACGATTATGCTCTTTACACCCCAGCCGGCAGCGAATATCCGTATCTCGCTCAAGTCCAGCAGCATCCTGACCTCATCGGGCACCGGCCCGAACAGATCGGCTAATTCCTCGCCCAGCCGCCCTAAGTCCCGCTCGTTACCGGCGACGGCAATCCGGCGATAGACATCCATCCGCTGGCGGTCCGAAGGGATGTAGCTCTTCGGGATATACGTTGAAAAGCCAAGGTCCATAACCGTCGATGGCGGACGCTCGATCGGCTCATTCTTCAAACGCTTAACCGCCTCGGTTAGCAGCCTGCAATACATTTCGTAACCGACCGTATTGATATGCCCGGACTGCTCGGGCCCTAAGATATTGCCGGCCCCGCGAATCTCAAGGTCCCTAAGCGCGATGCGAAAACCGGCACCTAACTGCGAATACTCCTCGATCGCCTTTAGCCGCCTGGCCGCCTTGGGCGTAACGCTCCGCGCCGCCGGCAGCAGCATATACGCATACGCCCGATGCTTATACCTGCCGACACGCCCGCGAAGCTGATGCAGCTGGGCCAGCCCGAACCGGTCGGCATCGTTGATTATCATCGTATTGGCGTTGGGTATGTCGAGACCGGATTCGATTATTGTCGAGCACACAAGAACGTCGATCCGGCCCGTCACAAAATCGATCATCGCCTTTTCCAGCTCGCTCTTGGGCATCTGGCCGTGGGCGATAGTGATCCGCACCGACGGGTCGTTAACGATCTTTCGCACCTCGTCGGCAACGCGAGCAATCGACTGGACGCGGTTATGCACAAAGAACACCTGGCCATCGCGATTAAGCTCGTGCAGTATCGCCTTGCGGATCCTCTCCTTGTCATAGCGGCAGACCCTGGTGATAATACTCCGCCGGTCAAGCGGCGGCGTCATCAGCGAGCTGATATCGCGCAGACCAAGCAGCGACATGTGCAGCGTCCGCGGGATCGGCGTCGCCGTCATCGTCAGCACGTCGACATTGACACGAAACCGCTTGAGCTTTTCTTTATGCTCGACACCGAACCGCTGCTCCTCGTCGATGATCAGGAGCCCTAAGTCCTTAAAGCCCACATCGCCACTTAACAGCCGGTGCGTTCCGATCAGAATATCCACCTTGCCCGCTTTGGCCCCGGCTGTGATCTCGCGGGCATGTTTTGTCGTCACAAAGCGGTTCAATACCCCGATCGAGATCGGAAAATCCGCAAACCGCTCGGCAAAGGTCCGCCCGTGCTGAACACACAACACCGTCGTTGGAACCAGCACCGCAACCTGCTTGCCCGCCTCGACCGCCTTAAACACCGCCCGCATCGCAAGCTCGGTCTTGCCGTAACCGACATCGCCGCATAACAGCCGGTCCATCGGAACCGTTCCCGTCATATCGGACTTGATCTCGCCGATAACCGTCAACTGGTCGGGCGTCTCCTGATAAAGAAAAGACTCCTCGAACTCCTTCTGCCAGAGCGTGTCAGCCCCAAACGAATATCCGCCAAGGCTCTCGCGCCGGGCCTGAACCTCGAGCAGCTCCGCCGCCAATTCCTCGACGCCTTTGGTCACACGCTCTTTTTGTCTGGCCCATTTCTTCGTGCCGATCTTGCTTAGCAAAGGCCGCTTCGGGAGAGCGCCGATATACTTTTGGACCAGCGATATACTGCTGACCGGAACGTGTATCAGAGCCTTGTCGGCATACTCGATCGTCAGGTACTCGCTGACGCTGCCATACTTTTCCATCTGACTGATACCGAGAAACTTGCCGATCCCGTACGAAACATGCACGACGTAGTCGCCCTTTTGCAGATCGACCAAGCTCTCGATCGGCGAGGCGGCCCGTATCGTCCGAACCCGCCGCCGAACCGAATACTGACCGAATATCTCGTGGTGGCTTATCACGATCGTATCGAGCGAATTGACGATAAAGCCCTGCTGAATAAAACCCAATTCGAGCCTGAAATTCGCCGGTATCTGCTCGCAGGATTCCTTTATGATCTCGGTAACGCGATCGATCTCGGCGGAATTTTCACAGTAAAGCAGCACCTCCTTTTCGCCCGCCGCCGCTAATAGCCCCTCCAGCACCGTCTTATTGCTCTTCCACCCGGCCCCAGCTTTGTGCTCGAACTGCTGGGCGCTGCTGACATCCAGATCGATCTGCTCACCACCGCCGCCACCATCGCCAGTGCCGCCAAATCTGCTGATCTCAAGGGTCGCAAACCTGCCTATCGCCTTATATATCGCACCAAACGCATACAGCCCGCGAGTATCGTCCAGCCGACTCAAAAATACCTCCGACACCTCCTGAACTTCCGCCGGCTCAGCTAAGATAATGATCGTATCGTCAGGCAACAGATTGACAAAAAGCTCCGTCTCGGCAATACCCCCGAAACCCAGAGACCCTATCACCGAGACCCCCTCGACCTGTCGGCTGGAGCGTTGCGTGTCGAGGTCGATCAGCCGGATGCTCTCGATCTGGTCGCCAAAAAACTCCACACGAACCGGAATGCTGTCCCGCACACTGCCGCTGTCGCCATCATCGCTGCCATCACTGCCACCGCCGCTATCTTCCTGATAGCTCGTCACCGGCGCAAAAATGTCGATTATTCCGCCCCTGCGGGCATACTGGCCGGGAACATCCACCCGGTCGACCCGCTCAAAACCGTTATCCACCAGCCAGCCGACCACAAGCTCCGGCTCGATCGTCTGCCCTCGGGCAAGGTTCAGCCCCCCTTCCTCCAGCAGCGAAGGGCTCGGAACCGGCTGATTCAAGGCCTGCACACACGTACTGATTATCAACCCCCCAGCCGCCCCGGTCCCGCTGGCATCATCAGCCCCACTGCCGGCCCCGCCGTCGCCCCTGCCACTGCCGCCGGGCCTGTTTAACCGCTGCGAAAGCCCAAGCGCGATCCGTATCCGCTCAGCCCCGATCTCGTCGGTAGCATCAGCCGACTCCTCCTGAAGACCCTCCCAGACCGGAAAAGTCTCGATCATCGTCTCCTTACCGGCAAAAACCGCAAGATCGTCGGTAACATTGTCGGCATCGTCGATATGCCCGCTGACAAAGAGAACAGGCCGCCCAAGCACCTTTGAAATGTGCGCCGCCAACATAGGCGCAAAGGACCCCCACGTCCCACTGACCGTCACAGCCCCCTCTCGGCCCCGCAAATCGGACAGACGAGATATAATCTCCGATATTTTTTTGTCCTCACCAAGTTTCACGGACGAAGAACATCCTAAACCCCCAACCCCGATCAGTCAACCCCCAACCAATACCTAAAACAGCAGCAAAAACGGGGACCGGTACCGTTCTGCCGACCTGTCTCGCCGTAGCCTTGGCGAAGGTGGAAGGCAGGTTGTACCTGTACCCGCTTTTGCGGACAAAAACAGATTAGGCACCCGGTGCAGATGATTTTCAAATATTTTCAAAAAAATTTCGCCCCCCGCCAGCCCTGTTAGTACTTTTGCCGCTGACCCGCTTAGTCGTTGCTGCGTAAAACGTTACGATCATGAAAAAGAAATCGTTGATCTCAGACGCCCACCACGGACCGGATTTCCCAGTTTTTTTGTTTGACACACCATATATTGAGCTTACCATAATATAGAAGCTAAATATGGTGCCTTTCGGCACTTTGTTGTCCAGATATTGAACGGGTTAATGCGGGTCAAAATGTGAGATGCCCATTTTGTAAGGAAGACGATGATAAGGTCATCGATTCGCGTTCGAGCGAAAACGGACGGGTCATCCGGCGCCGGCGCCAGTGTCAGCCGTGCAAGAGGCGGTTTACAACATACGAAAAGATCGGCGAAAGCTTCAAGCTCAGTGTCATAAAAAAAGACGGCTCGCGAATCCCTTACGATCGCGATAAAGTAATTGCAGGCTTGCAGAAGGCGTGTTATAAAAGGCCCGTATCCGCCGACCAGGTCCAGGAGATCGCCGACCGCGTCGAAGAGGACGTGTTCAAAAAGTTCGACAAGGAAGTCGAGTCAAGATTCATCGGCGAAAGTGCGATGCTAAACCTCCGGGCCGTCGATAAGGTCGCTTATATACGTTTTGCAAGCGTCTATCGAGAGTTTACCGACGCCGGCGACTTCATCGAAGAAGTAAGCCAGGCGATACAGGAAACGGATGTCGGCGATCAGCCGAAGCTGTTCAGTACGTAAAAAATCTTGCAGATACCCGACCGATACGACGGAAAAGGCAATGGAGGATTGAACGGATGCCGCTTGAAGTGGCAAAATCTGACGGCAGTATGGAACTGTACCTGCATACGAAAGTCTTAGGTACGTTCAGCAATGCCCTCGCCCTTGTCGACGAGTCGAACGTCTTTGCCGCAGAGCAGTTCGCAGAGGCGGTTACCTTTTACGTCCACCAGGGCAATACCGGCAGGGCCATTAAGAGCGAAGAGATACACTTGCTTATTCAGTCCGTCCTCAATGCCACCGGCTATCCGGAGGCCGCCAGGGCGCTGAATGAATATCACCTTGACCGTAGACTGAAACGAAAACGCATCGAGATCATCGAAGACGGCTTCGACGATCTGACCGGGCTTGGCTTGGCTAAGTGGCGATGGAGCAAGTCGCGAATCGTCGATGACCTGATGGAACGCCACGGCCTTGACTACGATGTGGCAAGGGTCGTCGCCTCGTCGGTCGAGGAAAAGGTATTGAATCTCGGAATGATGCGTATCCCGGGCTCACTGATAAGAGAACTTGTCCTTGCCGACCGCGACGCAATGCTCACAGCCCACGAGCAGTTGCAGATAGCGGCAGGGTAAAATAGATATTTTTCGAGTAAACGCGGAAACGGAAATCCGCCTCAGGCAGCCGCAGAACGGATTCTGCCGATCGCTCTTCGGGTTATGGAAAATTTTGGTTGAGGAGTAAAGATAAGCCCGCTTCCAATAATAACCCGCAACGATAAGGCTGTCTGAGTTTTTTACTACCCCCCCCCACCAGCACCTAACGACCAACGACTATCGACTGACAATTCCGGCAGGGTGAGCCAAGGCCCACCCCACCACTTCTCCTTAGGGTTGTTTGAAGTCGTCCGTGTGTTCGCCGGTATGGCTGTCGTCATTTGCCGACCTTTTTGTCATGTCTTTGGCCTTTGCTATCAGGTCCATTAGTTCGATGACCTTGCTGTCGGAGTCGAATTTCGGGCCGATCTTTCGGGCTTGCCGTAAAACCGAATCGAGCGATGCTCCTTTGGCCCAGTGGCTTTTGCGGAGGATCTCGGCGAATTCCGTTACCGTCGCAGCCAATATAAAGTCATCACTTGTCTCGGCGAAATCCGCCGCCAGGTCGCTCGTCGATACGGTATAGCTGAATTCGTCGACCTCTTTTGTGTCCGGGTCCTTATAGCGGACGGATGTCGCAGCAATATCGCCGGCAGCATCTTCCCAGAGCTTGATCTCGTACATGGCTGTGACGGAGTGCCCGGCGCCCATTTCGCCGCCATCCTGCTTGTTATCGCGGAATTTCTCGTCGGGCACATCGCGGTTCTCGTAACCGATCAGCCGGTAGCTGCGAACGACTTCCGGATTAAAATCGACCTGGACCTTTACATCGAGTGCGACGACCTGCAAGGTGCCGGTGAGATTCTCAGTGAACATCCGCCTGGCCTCGGCGATGGTGTCGACGTAGGCGTAATGGCCATTACCCTTATCGCCTAATTGCTCCATGAGCACATCGTTATAGTTGCTCATCCCAAAACCAAGGGCCGAGAGGGTAATGCCTTTTTTCGTCTTTGCCTTGATCATCTCGAAGATGTCGTCCGGGCCGGTTTTGCCGACGTTGGCAACGCCGTCCGAGCAGAGGATGACCCGATTGATATTGCCGCCAACGAAGGCCTGACTGGCCATTTTGTAACCGATCCGTATGCCTTCCTCGGCATTGGTAGAGCCCTCCGGACGCAGGGAATCGATCGCCTCGAGGATCCGGTTCTTTTCTTTGAGCCCTTTGTGGCCCA
Organism: Planctomycetota bacterium; assembly: GCA_030637065.1. Classification (GTDB taxonomy): domain Bacteria; phylum Planctomycetota; class Phycisphaerae; order Sedimentisphaerales; family Anaerohalosphaeraceae; genus DAOVVQ01. The sequence goes on along the minus strand of DAOVVQ010000154.1, from coordinate 2,573 downwards.
TGATCTTTTTGCCCTGGCTGCCGTATACGGCGATGCCGATGCGGTCCCTGGGCGTAAGCTGGCCGACGAGTATTCTAAGGCTCTTCTTGACCAGTTCGAGGCGGTTTTCGCGGTTCATGGAGCCGGACACATCGATCACGAATGTCAGGATCGCGGGCTTTCGGTTCTCGCTGCTTACCTGGCGGGCCTTTAGTCCGAGCCGGAGCAGATAGCTGTTATGGCGACCGCTGCCGAACTGCCAGGGTGCGGCCTCGGCGATAACCGAAAAGACAGTCTCCTCGGGCGCGGGGTAGCCGTAGTCGAAGTAATTGACGAACTCCTCGACGCGGACGGCCTCGTTGGGCGGCAGATTACCGTCCATCAAATAGCTCCGGCAAACCGTGTAACTGCCCGTATCGACGTCCGTGGCAAATGTGCTGAGATGGTCGTCTTCGGTGTCGATAAAGGGGTTGACCCCATAGTTCTCAAAGAACATCGCGTCGACATCTTCGCCGTTGGGCGGAGTATTGCCTCCGTGAGCCATCCCGTAAATGTTATCTACTCTTCTTTCCCGCTTAAAAGTAGGGTGTAAATTGGGAATAGCCGGGTACGCGGGCGCCTTAGCCACAGAATTCACGGATTCCATTCTGGCCACCCCAAGACGTATGGGCGTCTCTGTATAGAGTGCTGGTGGAGATTTAGCTTTGGACAGCTTCGGTACGGGTGTCCCTTTATAGACTGGTTTAGGCAGCTTTGTTGGAAGCTGCACAAACTGTGATGTATCGGGTGACACAACAATGCGGTCCTTAAATTCATTCGCTGCCACGACCAATTCAGTTGTTTGCGGTGGCGGTGGCGGCGGTGTCAGTGCTACCATGTTCTGCCGGGTGACAAACGGCTCGGATAAGGTGTTTTCGATCGATACCTGTTCGGCTTTTTTGAGGTTTGGCATTGTTATGCTGAAGAGTAGTCCGCAGGCGATGCCGATGACTGCGGCGTAAGCGAGTATCCTTGGAAATCGTAATTTCCTTGGTTTCATGGTTATTTTCCTTTCCTCTCGCGGCTGATCCTTTGCATTTTGGTGCAGTTGCTTAAGTGCTCTGTCGGTCAGGGAATCTGTAAATGCCTTGCTCGGCTGGGTCGAATCGTCTGTCAGTTTGACCAGTCGCGAGATATTTGTATTAAGATCGTCTTTTCTATTTTTCATGGTCTTTGCCCCTCGCATAAAGAGGTGCTATCGTTTTGAGTTTGTTACGCAGCGAGTTTCTCGCCCGGTACAGTAAGCTGTGCACAGCTTTTTCAGTGATGCCCATTGCCTCGGCAATACTTCGGGCAGAAAGGTTTTGGATATATTTGGCTTTTAGCACGTCCTGCTCTTTGTCTGGCAGCCCGGACATGGCTTTTCGGACGATCTCGGCGGTTTCCTTTCGTTCGAGCACTTCATCCGGCAGCAGTTTCGAGTCAACCGTTTCGATATAGTCGGCAACATCGCCGTCGAGGATCGGTGCCTTGGCCCTTCGTCTCATTTCCATGGCCAGGTTGTTTTTGGCTATGCCCATGAGCCACTGCCGGGCGGCGCCTCTGGCTGGGTCGAAGCTGTTTCGGCCCCTGACGGCGTCAAAAACCGTCTTTTGCACCAGTTCCTCGGCCAATCCGGGGTTAATTCCGTGCCTGACGAACATGCCGTAGAGCTGCGGTATACCGCTGACGAGCATTTCGCGCCAGGCGTCCGTATCGCCATCTCTAATTTCCAAAGAGCCGGATTGTTGCGGTTTACCGATCACGGTCTTGCAATTCCTTTCTGCCGTCCGTTTCATTAGATATTATGCGCGGCGGGGCCAAATTACTCGGTTTTTTTCGGAATTTTACTGTCATTGGCGCCGTCAGGCGTTCTTGACAGGCGTCCGGCTGGGTCGTATTATCTATTATATAGACCGGGTAGCGACGCAGTTTGTTCCCGAGCAGGGTCTTTTTGGGCGGATGTTTTTTTGCGGAGTGAAGATATGGCTAAGACTGAGAAGAGTTGGGAAAAGCGGCTGGCTGGGGGGCCTGACGAGTTGACTGTCGATTTTGTCGAGTCGCTTTCTTATGACAAGCGTCTGTATAAGTACGACATTGCGGGCTCGGTTGCGCATGCGCAGATGTTGGCCGACCGGAAGCTGATCACTAAATCGGAGTTTGGCGAGATCAAGCAGGCTTTGTTCGAGATTTCCGAGCAGATCGCCGCTGGGCGTTTCAAGTTCGATAAGGTCCATGAAGATATCCACATGGCGATCGAGGCCGCTCTGATCAAGAAGGTCGGCGATGCCGGCAGGAAGCTCCATACCGGCAGGTCTCGCAATGACCAGGTCGCGACCGATATGCGGCTCTGGATGCGGGACGAGATCGAGGTCATCCAGACCCGGATCACGCTGTTGCAGCGGGCCCTGGTCAAGATGGCTGGTAAATACGCCAATACGACGATGCCCGCCTATACCCATCTTCAGCGAGCCCAGCCGGTTTCCGCCGGTTCGTATGTCCTCAGCTTCGTCGAGCAGCTTAGTCGCGATTGGGCCAGGCTTAAGAACTGCCGCAAGCTGCTTAACGTCTCGCCG
>DAOVVQ010000170.1 GCA_030637065.1 Planctomycetota bacterium | reverse complement strand
CAACTGGCCCAAAAGCTCATCAAATTGCAGCACAGCCAGTTCCTCAAGAGCATTGCCGCCATGCACATCCACCTGGACCACCACAATTGCCTTGAGGTAGTGCTGCTCAGGGGCCCGGTCGGCGAGATCACGAAATTAGGCGATCAGATCGTCAGCCTAAAGGGCGTCCGCCTCGGCAAGGTAAACCTCATAACCGCCACCGAACAAGGGGGGTAACAGGACACATCGCAGCGCCTGGGGGCCGGTTTGCTACGGGCTGGGGCCAGGTTCGCCGCGGGTTGAGGGTGAGTTTGGTGCCCTCCAAGGCGGGTTTGGTGCTTGTGACAGGTCAAGGTCCCCTGATGTGAACAAATCGCTTGACAGCCCTCCAGCGGCCTCTTACAATGTTCCAAAAGGGCGTTTAGCTCAGTTGGCTAGAGCGCACGGATCACACCCGTGAGGTCACAGGTTCGAGTCCTGTATCGCCCATTTTGGGGGTTATTTTGCATAGAATTGCATGGTGTTGCATTTTTGTGATCAGTCCTGCAACGACAAGGGGTTACGTCAATGGGTCCGGGGTTTTTGTGTGATCTGGCGAAAGGCGGTCTTTAATCCAAAGATGGCATGGGGCCTGACTGTATCATTTGGCTCTTTAGCACCAACAATGCAACAGCTAATTGCGGGTCTGCATCTATCGTCTGTTGGCTTGAATAGTGTGTTGTCCCGGTTGAGCTGCCGCTGGGATCGGTTTTGACGAATGACTCGTTTGCCGTCTGGATCTCGGATATCCTTCTTCGCTCATCCTGTCGCAGCCTTACGCTGACATCGGGACGGATGCCTGAGGGCGTTTTGCCGCCTTCCGCGTTTTTTCCGCCTACCCTCTGGCCGGACGGTAAGTGGTAATATGCCATGGTGTACTTCAATTGTGCCTGGTTTCCGGGAAGATTTGTTATCGATTGTACGCTGCCTTTGCCATAGCTTCTCTGGCCTACCAAAGTGGCTCTGTCATGCTTTGGGTCCTGCAATGCCCCTGCCATGATCTCCGAGGCGCTGGCTGTATAATCGTTTATGAGGACAGCAACTTTCAGTTGTGAGTCCGTTTCGTCCTTATGTGCGGCCATATAGGTTGCCGCTGAGAAACGGGGTTGTATTCTGACTATCAATCCTTTTTTGATCAATCTGTCTGCGATCTCCACGGCACTGTTTAAGAGCCCGCCGCCGTTGGAGCGTAAATCCAGGACCATGCCCTTTGCGTCGTTTTTATTAAGCTGATCGATCGCATTTTCGAAATCCTCGGCGGTGTTCGAGGCAAAACTGCTGATGCGCACATATCCGATCTTATTGCGCTCGTCGATCATATATGACCACCGGTCCGGTCCATTTCGTTGCCAGCCGTGAATAGTCGGGACAACTATGCGTGCGCGTTTAATCGTGATCTCGTGGACATCATTGTCGCCGGGTCGCCGTAATGTCAGGGTAACTCTCGTGCCCTCGGGGCCGGTGATCCCGGCTACGACACAATCGGAGGAGGCGTCCTGCGTTTGGACCCCGTCGACTTCCCTGATGATATCGCCCGCCTCAAGCCCGCTCTGATGAGCCGGTGTGCCGGGCAGTACGCTTTTTACCTTAGTCTGCCCCGCTTCATGGAGAAACGTTATGCCAATACCGCTGAACTGCTTTTTGATCGCCTTTTGCAGGTCTTTTACGCGGCTTGGCCAGTAGATATCCGTATGGGGGTCGAGTGCGGTTAATGCCGCTTCGGCAAAGTGGGCGATCAGGAGTTCCTGTGGGAATCCGGTCCGCCCGTTGGAGTTTTTGCTGGTTGCCAGCACCTCTTCAAAGACAGCTATGAACGCGTCTTTGTCTATATTCCCGGGCGATCTATCCGTCTCGCCTGCAATTGTCCTTAGCTCGTTTGACCAGGCTGTGAGGTGCGAATCGGTTAACCCGTGGCGCTTTGAGAAATTCGAGTTGGCCGTCAGTTCCCCTAACAGTATACAGCGGGCGAGCCCTTTGGTTGCCATTCGGCGGTAATTGACAAGGCTGACATAATGGGAGTCGAGTATATTAACAGCGTCGACAAGGGACTGCTTTTCTACGCCCTCATAACGTTCCTGGCATGTTTCACAGGAACTGTCCTCAAGAGAGACCATGATCTCGGCCTTCTTCAAAAGCAGCTCAGCGTGGTTGGAATATGCCTCATCGTCCTGATAAATGTCCGCTAACGTGCGATAGCACACTCTGTACGCCTTAAGCCACTTGCCCTCCGATTCGAGTTGTGCTGCCATCGTTCGGGCACTGTCGACTGCTTGTTTTACGATGCGATGTTCGAGCAAAGCCTGTCTCCGCTCTCCATCGATACCTTCCAGGGCCTCTGCCAGTATCGAAAAGACCTTAGCGATATTATCGGCGCCGTCCGGCAGACCTTCGATATCGAGTTTTTCGAGAGCCTCCACGTTCGTCCGGTAGGCATCGTCCTGATGCGTTTGGCGCCTTGCCTTTATGGCTGCGTACTCATCGACGAGAGTATTAAGTTGTTCGATGGCGGCGTTGCCTGCGGGTTTTGATCGGAGGATGAGTTCCCTGGCGGTTTCGAGGTTGCCTTTGAGTATTTCATTGCATACAGCATCGACAACATTCGCAATTTCCGGTGTCCGCTGGGGAAGGTGCATGGCGGGTTCGTGGCTTGCCGTACCTTTGGCAAGTGCGCCGACGGGGCTGGCGATAACAGCCGAGAATAATACCACAACAGCTAAAGCCGCTCGCAATCTGCGACAATTATAAGCGTTAGCCCGCATCTTTAGTAGCCCCGTATCGTTTTGAACCTGAAAGTAACATCAATACTATCGGTTCGTATCGTCGGCAAAAACAGTTGTTTTTACGTAAAGACGACAGCTATGTTTGGGGGGCACAGCTTATTACAAACAAGGCCGGTTTCAGCCTTTTGCGTTAATGCAGCAATTCCGGAAACGTCCGAGAATGTTGACATGCGGATCGAGGTTTATTTTGGTTTTTCAGCATTTTGTCCTAAAGGTGCCCTCATTATTTGCCGTAGTCTAATATTGTATCTTATGTTTTAGATGGCACAGTCTTCGGTTCGAGCCACTTTGCTGGCTTGAGACCGTTTTTCGGTTGAAGGGTGGACCCCGCAGATGGTTGAAAAATACGACATAAATTGCTTTTCATGGACAAACAGGGCGGTGTTTCTCGCTATCGTTTTAAGTCTGGTGATGTCGACGGCGAGCGGTGGTGAGGGGGCAGCGGCACCCGACAAGAAACGGTCACATAAATTGCTCCGTTCGATGGCAAGGGTGTACATGGCGTATGGCCAGTATGACAAGGCCCAGCCTATGGCGGAGCAGGCCCTTGCGCTGGCTATGAAAGATCAAGACAGCGATACCGAAGTTGCGATGTGCCTGATCGATCTGGCGACGTTGTATCGCGATCAGGGTAAACTAACGGATGCCCGGCGAAGGTGCGAGCAGGGCCTTAAACTTCAGCAGGCCGCCCTCTACGAAGGGCATCCTCACATTGCCTACTCATGGCGAACGCTAAGCTCGATCTATATCGAACAGGACATGTACGGGGAGGCGGCTGGGGCTATGGATAAGGCTATGGCGATCATGCTTGAAAGCCACAGCCCCGAAGATAAGGCGCTGGCTCCATTCCGTGCGGATATCGCCAATATCCTCGTCGCACAGGGAAAGCTTCAGGAGGCTCAGGGCTCTTACAAGCAGATAATGGCCTCGATCAATGAAAGCTACGGCCCCAATCACCTCTATTCGGCAAAGGTGCTCGCCAATATCGCGCAACTGTACGTCCTGCAGGAAAAGTACGGTCAGGCCGAGAAACTGATCGACCAGTCGATAGCCGCCCAGGAAAAGATATATGGTTCGGCCCACCACTTCATGGCCTCCTGCTGGATGACAAAGGCCCGTATTTGTAAGGCAAAGGGCGACCATAAGCAGGCAAAAGATCTGATCGACAGGGCCCTGGGTGCCGTGAAAAAGAGCGGCAACGCGACGCGATTTGCAAAATTGCAACGGCAGGCGCGGGAGATCGATGCCATCAGATATGCCGAGTACCGTTCGATCGCAAAGGCTGGCGAATAATACTTATTGAGCGTTGTTTTTGTGCTTGATCCATGCCGATAATGCACATTGTTCTGGTGAGGATTTTATATAACCCCGTTCGGTTTCGCTCAGTTTAACAGCGTGGGCCAGGGCCCACCCTACGGGCTTCCTTATACTCTTTCGTACCATGCTGCGGAAATGGCGTAAAAAAAGCCCGCTCCCTTTCGAGAGCAGGCTTTGTTTAAACGATTTACTGTCTTTTGAGCGGTTTATCAGCCACCCAAAGCAGCCAGACTTTCCAGACGTGTTGCAACAAATGCCGCGACGTTGGCATTGTCACCATCTGTTATCCCTGCACCATGTTTTTCCAGGACATAGGCCACCGAATCATCCAGGGGTGAGCCCAGCCCGGTCTCCAGGGCAGCGACGTAGTCAACGAAGGCGTCCATGTATGCCATGGCTGTGGCGTACTGCGGGTCGTCGGCGGCGCGTTCTGCAAATGCCGCAACGATCGAGTCGGCCATTTCCGGAGTGAACGGAGCGTTCGTCGGCGCCAACTCATTGAACACCTGACTCAAAGCAGCCATTGCCGAACCGTCTTCGTCCCTGAGGATGCCAGCGGCGTTTATGATCGTGGCACAAGCCTGGCAGGGCTGGAGTGACGGGTTAAGAGCGAGTGCGTTTCCTACGGAGACCTGAATGGTCGCCTGGTCGATCCCGATCTCGCCGGCTACAGCCTGCATCTCAACGGGACAACCTTCGATCGACGGGATCTCAAGCTCTACCTGAACAAGCGGTGCAGCGGCAACCGGTGTCGGTGTCGGAGTATCCTCGCACTCCTCGCACCAGGTCCAGTCGATCCAGTCATCAAAGTCAAATTCCGGAATGTCCAGATCGCCTTCTACCGGTTCGATATTGGTATATCCAACAAAGTTAACTACAGGTGTGTCAAATGTTATGCTGACACTGTCTTCGCGACCGTTAGCATAGATCTCTCCGCTTCCGGCGATATTTCCAAGAGCCTGGACTTTAACAACAGCGGAGTCAAAGTCGCCATTCCTTGCACCTGCCTTCACTGTGCCATCTACTACTACATCGCCGGCGGCGTAAAGACCGACCTCGGATGTGTTTGTGGCTCCATTTCGTGACTGGGCCAGCACCTGTGCGCCGTCATAGTCGAGATTAACTGCATTGGAAATATTATCATCTATGAAGGGATCAATCTCTGTGACATCGGCAGCTTCTATGATCACATCACGCTGGGCGACAAGGTCGACATTGGATGTGTTCTCGAAACCATCGTATGTTCTGGCCATTATCTGACCGCTTAAGCCTCCGTTGGCCGGAGAAGCCTGGGGTGCTGTATATATATCCTGGTTCAGGATCTCGATCTCTGCACCTTCTACGATGATGTCACGACCGGCCAAAACTTCGATGTCGGCGGTGTTTGAGAAGCCATTACCTGCAGCGGCCAGTATCTCGCCGCCCTGCTCTGACATAGGACCGTCAAGATCAATAGCAAAAATACCGCCAACCCGAGCGAATCCACCTTCTACGATGACATCACGTGCTGCTGACATCTGAACCGCTGCGGTATTGCTGGAGTCTTCATCTCTGGAGTCGTATGCACGAGATTCGACCTGGCCGCCTATGATGATGTCTCCTTCGCCGTCGCCGTCACGTGTTGCAATGCCGACAAGGGTGTTATTTTCGTAACCGTTGCTTGCCCTGGCAAAGACCTCAGCATCGCTCTCCGGGCCGTCGCTGCCGAATTCCGGAGATGTTATATAGATGTCGGGCTGACTTGCGTCGTTTACGATAACATCACTTTTGGCGAGAATAATGGTCTCGGCGGAATTTGTATTGCCGCCAGAAGCCTCGGAACCGATCGATCCGTTTGCCCAGTAGAAATCGGCATCGGGCTGGAACGAGACATCGACACTGTCATCGATATCGTCATCGGGACGCTCAGGTGCGATTCCCTGGTTTACAATAACATCTTCAAAGGCCTTAACGATGGTTTCAGCCGTAGCATTACCATAAGCCTGGGGATCGGCTTCTACCTTGTCCCAAGCTCTGAATATATCCGCCTCAGCCACGACAAAGCCGTCTATGAACACATTTGCACAGGTTTCAAGATCGACGCTTGCGGATGCATCCGAGGTATATCCCGCACTAATGGCGGCAGGTACTCCAGGATCCGCATTCTGCTTGAGTCGGTACAAAACGGAGGCATCGGCGTATATTTCACCTGCACCAAAGGGCTTATTGACACTGCCGTATACAGTAATGTCATCCTGTGCCTTTACTTTTGTATTGGCGGTTGCATGGCCGGGCAATATGTAATATGTGATCGGGTCGAGCGTAGGGGGGTCTACCGCGAGCGGTGCCGGCGCCGAACCTCCGCCGCCATACTTGATCGTCATATCTGCCTCGGCAAAAATAGCGCCGTCTTCTTCTACTGTAACAGCGCCGTCAGAGATGACCGTGGTCTCGGCAAGAGCGTCACGCAGTTGTACATATAGCTTTCCCGCCTCTTCCTCGTCATCGGTTTGTTCTCTGCGAACAGTACCATCGTCGGTTTTCACTTCGGCGACGGCAAAGATGGCGCTGGCGGATTCAGGTCCGTCCGGGCCTCCGTCTAAGCCTATGCTGTCGACTCTCCGATGCTCCAGGTCCTCGAAACCGACAAGGACGTCTCCGCCGGCGATAACATCGGTAGTTGCCGTTGCGTCTCCGCCGGTCATCATGGTTTCCGTATCATCAGCTTCTTGCCTGTTGCCGGCATAGGCTATGGCAGCTATCCTGCTGCTGTATACGACGGCGACATCGCCCGATGCAAGGACGTCGGTATCGGCTGTGGCGTTACCGGACTGTGAGGCGTAGGCGTCTGCCCTTATTTCGCTGTGATCGCTGACGGTAACATTTACGGCCTCTACTCCGACCGTGGCTAAAGCGTTGCCGGAGTTCCCTGTTGCATCTGCGTCGGCTACTATATGGCTTCCGCTGCCGTACTGGACAAGGACGTCGCCTGTAGCGACAATATCAATGTTTGCGGTGGCATCGCCTGAATAATTTCTGGCTTTGGCCACGGCCTTTACTCTGCCGCTGTCTGTAACGCTTACATTAGCAGCAGCAACTGTAGTAGTTGCGGTTGCGTCGCCTGATTCGTCCTCGGTTTCAGATTTAGCATAAACTTCACTGTCGGTAACACTAACATCACCAACTGCACTAACTGTAACGGTAGCATTGTGTTCAAGAGCACTTACGCCTTCGCGGTAGTTGCTGTAGACATTTGACGCCTCAGCAAGTATCATGCCGTTCTCTACGATCACATCACGAGCGGCGGACACCTTAACGTCAGCATTGTAAGCAAGATAGCTGCCGTCTTCTACGTCATCCTCGCATGAATGCGCCATGGCCTTTATCTGGCCTTTGACTAAAACATCACCCTCGCCTTCAACGCTCGTACCTCTGGCGATAACATTGACAAGAGCATTGTTCGTCTCGCCGTTATTAGCATGGGCGAATATCTCAGCGCCGTCACGCAAGCATTCGCTGCCTTCGTCTGCATCGTTTACTATTACATCACCACCGGCATCTACCACGGTCGTGGAATCATTCACCTTGCCGCCATGTGCATGAGACATGACGATCCCGTTCAGGGTTTTCTCTTCATCATTGTTCACAATAACGTCACCAGCGGCTTTAATAAGGATGTCGGCATTTGTGTTGCCAAATTCATTATATGGGTCATCACTTGAGCAGAATTCTGTTTTTGCGTGAGACTTTACCATGCCGTTAATGCTGACATCTTGTTGTGATTGAATATCAACTAAAGAATCTGCAGCAACACCGATCGGACTGTCTATTTCGCTATAATAAGTGATAGCTTTAGCATGAACTTTACTGTCAGCATCTATGGTGATGTCGCCGCCATTTCCTCCTATGGTATAAATGTGTACCTCTGCGTCGGAGATTTCATCGCCTTTTGTCCCTTTAGCTGAAGCAAAAGCTTTGACGCCGGCATTGTTGACATTTATTTCTCCGCCGGCATCGATCGATGTCTTAGCAACAGCACTGCCTGAAGGCTCACTGCCAGCTTTAAGAATTTCGGCCTGAGCTTCGATCGTATCGCAGCTTCCTGCATCAGAGATCGTGACATCGCCTTT
>DAOVVQ010000324.1 GCA_030637065.1 Planctomycetota bacterium | reverse complement strand
CTGGGCCTCTTGTGATACGCAGGGGTCGTGTGCGCGGGACCGGAGGGTATAATTTCGTATGAACAGGACTATGCCTTGGGCGTCGGAGACATCATTCGTATAGTAATTTACGAATTGCGTTCCGAGGGGGTACCCTTCGTCAATGATTATATTGTCACTGAAACCGGTCGTATATCGGTACCTGACGTAGGCCAGATCCGTGCGATCGGTCTTACCGAGAGCAGGCTTGAAGAGGAGATCAAGCGGATACTTTCGCCGAGCATTTTGAAGGATCCGTCGGTTACCGCGGTCCTGATGCAATCGCAAAGCCAGTTCATCTCGATATACGGTCAGGGTGTCGGAAGGTCGATGAGGATGACGCTGCCCCGATACAACATGCGACTAACGGACGCGATAGCCTCCGCCGGCGGTGTCGGCGAGTTCAATGTCAGCTACATTTATGTCTCCAGGGAGATCAGCGGCCAGGAGGCTGTGTTGTTGATGCCTGAGGAGAGTAGTGGTGCTGGAAACGGTCAGATTGACGGGGCTCTGTTGCGCCCTGCCGGCCCTGGAGCGGACGATAAGGATTTGAGCCCTGAGGATCGGATGCTCGAGATAATCGCACCATACGCAAACGGGAACATTCACGATGAGACATTGATCGCGTCTTCGGAGATGATTACGGTCGAAGAGCTTGAGCGACTTAACCGGGCCGATGGCTTTCACAGGCGGGCTAAGGGCAGCGTGCAGTTGAGCCAAATGAACGTTGCCAGCGACACGATGGGGTATACGCTGTCCAACGATATCGATCCAGGAGGGACGCAGCGGGTCGAATGGGTGTTCGAGGAAGGCAGATGGAAACCTATACGTGTCGGTTCCGCCCCGGAGACCAGGGCAATCGATAACGGTACGAGGATCGCTCAACAGCCTCCGCTTCTGAGGGAATCGTTGCCGCTGCAGGAGCCTTCCCCTTCCGGCTACGGCTGGGACCAGATCGGCGGTGCAGGCAGCCAGACACGTGTCATCAAGATACCGGTTGACAAGCTCCTTGGCGGCGACCCGCGATACGATATCATCATCAGGTCGCGCGATCGGATATCGGTCCCGGTCGACATAATCGGCGAGTTCTGGGTGATGGGTAATGTGCGGCGATCCGGTGCGATACCGCTTGTCGGGCGTCCCATGACTTTGAAGATGGCGATTGCGACGGCGGGTCTTGGTCCTTTGGCCTGGCCCCAGAAGGTTGAAGTCATTCGCAGAGTCGGCAAAAACAAGGCGGGTTTGATGCAGGAAGAAACGGTGCTGGTCGACCTTGACAAGATCGCCAAAGGACTTCAGCCGGATTTCTTTATCAAACCGTTTGACCTGATAAATGTAGGCACTCATGGAACCAGCAGGTGGCAGGCGGTGCTGCGTAATGCGTTCAGGGCGACTTATGGTTTTGGATTTATCTACGATCGCAATTTTGCCGCACCTGACTTTGGCCAGTTCAATACGTTCAACGGAGTGTGGGACGATTTCAAGAGAATATTATAGTGAAGTGATATGAGTGAGATTAACAGCGATGTTTCAAATACCGAAGTGTTGGCCGGGCAGGAAGAAGCAGGGTGGGAATTGCTCGGGATCGATACGTATGTCAAGATCGCGGTAATTGCTGCGCTGTTCTGGTATCTTTTTTCCGAAGAGATCGACCGCATTGTCTACCGGTGGGTAACCGATCCCAGTTGGTCGCATGGTTTCCTGATCCCTTTTTTCAGTCTGTATTTTCTCAATCAGCATAAGAGCGAGTTGGTTCGTCTTAAGGCCAAACCCAGCTATATGGGTTTGTTTCTGATGCTTTGCTGTATTGTTTTTTATCCGCTGACCATAACGTATTTTCGGATCGGGTATGCTCGCTCGCTGACGGTTATCGCTATGCTTGGTTCGACGGTTTTGTTTCTGGGCGGCTGGCAACTGGTAAGACGTGCATGGCTTGCCGTTTTGTATCTGGTATTTGCGGTTCCGCTGCCCATAGGAGTATACAAGCAGATCACGATACCTATGCGTCAGCTTGCCGCTAAAGTTGCTACCGCGCTTCTTAATCTCGTCCCCAGACTTGACGCGATTGCCAGCGGTGTTGTGATAGATGTCACGTATAAGGGCGTCCGGATGGAACCGGCTCTTGATGTCGCTGAGGCGTGCAGCGGGATGCGACTTTTGATGGCCTTTCTGGCGCTGGGTGTTGCGATGGCGTATCTTCACTATCGCCCGATGTGGCAGCGAATCGTTCTGCTTGGCGCCACGATACCGATAGCGATATTCTGCAATATCGTCCGGGTGACCGTGACCGGCTTTATTTACATTTTTCTGGACCCGAGGTACGCCCAGGGGATCTGGCACGACATGCTCGGCATGGCTATGCTTCCGCTTGCTTTTGGTGTTTACGGTTTGTTGGCGTGGCTTATGGCGAATTTGTTCGAAGAGGAGTGCGGGCCCGTAACAGAGCGGATGATTATTCGTCGAGGGGCAAAAGAATCCGGTAACTGATAATGTTATCTGTGTGTGGCTATGAAATTTTCGATGAAAACATATTTTCAACCGTCCTTTTTGTTGTGTGTCGCCGTTCTGGCTGGTGCCGGTGTGGGCAAGAAAGCCATTCTGGATTATACAGGCGCTAAACTTAACAAGCTGCCGATACCCCTGAAAAAACCGTTTGATTTGCTGGATGAAGATTTGTTAGGGCCCTACAAAGCGATAAGTAAGACGAAGATAGAGAACAAGGATGTTGAGAAAGAGTTGGGAACTGATATGTATATTCAGTGGGTGCTCGAGGATACCGAGGCGGCCCCGACAAGTCCGACAAGGCTCTGTTCGCTGTTCATTACGTACTACACCGGTAATCCCGACCGGATACCGCACGTTCCGGAGGAGTGTTTTGTCGGTGGCGGTTACGAGGAAGTCGCAGGTGAGCGAGACACGCTGGAACTCAATCTGGAATTCAGTCTCGATCGATCACCCGCAACCGGCGATCAGGATATTTCCCTGGCACCCGGGCAAAATGGCAATTCCAGGCAATTGCGGGCAAGGTATCTGGTTTTTGCTCCGAAAAATTCTGTTATGTGGAGTAAAGCCGCAAACTTTGCCAGGATGTATTTTTTCAAAGTCAATGATTCCTATGCCAGCAATCGAGTTGAAACACAAAAGGTGATGTATCAAAACGTACTCGGTAAGTATTCGTATTTTTGCAAGGTCGAGTGGGGATTTTCTGCGGGTGCGGCTGGAGGTGACGTCTTAGCAGGCAAAGAAGAGATCGCCCGAGCCAGTGAAAAATTCTTCTCGGTGCTTTTGCCGATCCTTGAGAGAGATCATTGGCCCGACTGGTAGCAGGATCGGCCAATCGGGAAATTTGTTTTCTGAATGTATGCTGCTGTTTTTCGAGATTTGTAACAAGTTAACGTTTTCAACGAGATAATAAAGGAAACATTCATGGCTAAACGAAGAAGGAAAAAGTTAAACAAGAAGGTCGCGGTAATCGTCGCGGCTATATTAGTCGTATTTCTTTTGGGAGCGATGGTTGTCGTCCTGTCTTCCAGCGAGGACCCGTACAAATTCATCAGCGATGCCGAAGCGGCCTTCGAGCAACAGGACTACGCTACGGCTCTGGGTAATTACTCTCAGGCGTTGGGGAGCACGAAAGACGATGACCTGAAGATAACGATTTTTTTTGAGTTAGCCAAAGTTTACCTTGTAAGCAATTCCACGGTTGCGTCCGATGACCTGTCATTTCATGAGCCCGACTGGGCGAAGGCGTTGGCCTGCTGGAATAATATCATCAATATTGACCCCAAACACATCGAGGCAAGGCGCAAGCTGCTGGATTATTATTACACTGGTGGTG
>DAOVVQ010000177.1 GCA_030637065.1 Planctomycetota bacterium | reverse complement strand
GCGTATCGGTTGACGTAAAAATGGCCGGGCTCGGTAAGCTCGGGCTTAACGATCGTGCAAGCCGCCAGCGGCACCAGCAGCACTATGGCGGTCAGCAATTTCAGTTTGTGCAGCGTTTGTGGGATAATGAGCATTTGGCTGATGGGCCACCGCTGGGTAGTGCGGGCCGGGTGTTGAGCTGAAATTGTGCGTTTTTTATCGGTCATAGCCATCCATTATACATATACATTGATCGTATCGTCGGTTACAACATTTTCGTGGCGCCGGGGGCCGGGGTAATCGGCATTGGACGGCATCTCATTCGATGAGTGTGCTGCGTTATCGCTGTTCTGTTTGGGCGCATCGCCGAAGTGGTGTTGGCTGGGCTCGTCAAACTCGTTCGGTGAGTTGTTTTTGTGGTTGGGCTGGTCTGAGGTGACTACGTCGATCCGCTTTACGTTTACGCCGGAATCCTGGAGTGCGGCTGCGATTTGTGGAAGCTGTCGTTCGATGTCGTATCTTGTTTCGGGTTTTTCGACTTCGAGTATGCCTGTAATTTCGTTGGCGCTGTGCTGGAAGCTGATTTTGATCCTTCCTAATTCTTCCGGATTAAGTGTGATCGTAATTTCCTGTTCCGGTCGAGGCGGGTCTGCGGCGATGCGGTCTGCGAGTTGTTTGGCGGGGCTGATGGCGTTTTCGCCTGCAGCTGCCCGGCTGATGGGATCTGCGACGGATGCAGGGCGGGAAGTATTTTGGGCAGCGTCTGTTGCTGAAATTGTTATTGGGACATTCTTTACTGCTGAGGCAGTATTGGTGGTACTGGTTACTGTTTGGGCGGTAGCCTGGGACAGTCTGACTTCAACGACATCTTCGATGGCTTTCTCAAGTATCTGTCGATTTCGTTCCTGATTGAACTGGTGGGTAGATTGCCCGGTTTTGTTTTCGGGCATGGTAAGTTCAGGTTCGGCGGCGGCAGGATCGTTGGAAGCGGTTTTTGCGTCGATTTGGTTGAGAATCGTTTCGTTGGAGGCGACTTTCTCGACGTTATCGGCTTGCTTAACTTGTTGGAGTGCCTGATTATCGGTCTGGTCGGTTGGGGCAGGCCTGTGATAAATGGGTTGAGGGTCGTCTGTGGTGGTATTTTTGATAACCTCTGCAGCGACGTTATTTGTTTTGGGCTGTTGGGGGGTGTCGGTTGCGGTTTGTTTGACGACTTGGACCTGCTTGTTCTGGACGGTCGATCCTTCGGCGTTTTTGGTGATAGTCACAGCGGGGTTTTTCAGGTTGAGCTGAGCCGGGGCCGTTGACTTTTCTACAGGTGCGGTCTTTTCTGGTTTTGCATCCTTGCCCTTTTCGGTGGCTTCGGTCTCGGAGGCGATTGGCAACGCCGGCTCGTTTGCGATTGACAATGTTGGCTCGTTGGCGTTTGCCTTGGCGTTCGTCTCGGCGCCGGTCTGTGCGTTTGCCTTGGCGGTGGTCTCGGCATTTTTCTGAGCATTTGCCTGGGCGTTTTCAATCAATCCAGCGGCTGTTTCTGTGGGAGTCTTTTGGGATTTGTCCTGTACGATGGCGAGTTTTGCATTTCTGGCGGAGATTTTTTGGTGTACCTCGGTTTCGGCGCCTATGGTTGCCGCCAGTGCGAGGCCCTTTGTATCAGTGTCTTTTGGGTCGGCTTTTCTTTTGTCCGTTTTTGGGTTTGGCTCGTCGGACTGGGCTGAAAGTCGTTTTTCGAGTACGTCACGGAAGTCATCTCCAGATTGGGTGGGGCTGTCGTCTTTCTGGATGCTGTCGGCCTGTTGCTGTGAGGCATTGGCCTGGAGGGGTTCCGGCGACTGGTCCGCGGGCGGTGTATAAGGTTGACTCGGCTGGGGTTGGTTGGGCGGTGGCGGCGGAGATTGCGGACGCAGCGCCTCTGCAAGTGATCTTGGTTGTGCTATATTCGGTGCGAACGCGGCCATATAATCCGACATTACGGAACCTCCTTGTGTATTATTTCTACCATTATTTGCGAATAATTTACCATTTCAGTCATTTCTTCCGGTCATATTTTAGCAAATTGTGTGCCAGGGCAGATGTGTCGCGAGGCACAATTGTCATAAGTGCAGTATTGATAGAGCTTTACCGCATTTAAGTCAAGGTGTCGGCTTGTGGGTTGCCGGGTCGATTTTGGTGATGGCGGCAGAAGCTTCTCTTTTATCGACAGGTATTTCCGGCCATGAGGGGGCAGGAGGGGCGATTTTTCGGTAGCTGGAGGGAGAGATGGATTTTTTTGTGTGAGAGAGCGGTTTGTATAGAAACCTTGCGCCTTTGTTGGGGGGGATTCAGGGATGATTATGCGGAAACGGCGTTTTGAGGTGTGTATTGGGGGGGCGATGTGGGTTTGGGGGCGAAATTGGTCGTTTGGCACGCTTCTTGCTCAGTAAGGGGAGTCGAAATGTATGTATGGAGAATCTGGCTATGGCTGGTGGCATGAACATATTGGATTATCTTGAGGCTGGGATCAGGGCAGAGGGTGTCCGTCAGCAGACGATCGCCAATAATGTTGCGAACATGGGCACCCCTGATTTCCGGCGTAGCGATGTCCGGTTCGAGGATTTGCTTGCAAAGGCGATGAAGGCGGGCGGTGATATAGACAAGTCGGAGCTTGAGGCTGAGGTTTTTCAGCCGAAGAATACGCCTGTTAAGGCCAATGGCAACGATGTCTCGATGGATATGGAGGTTGGCGAGATGGTCAAGAACTCCCTGAAGCATAAGACATTTACGTTGCTATTGAAGAAGAAGTATCGGCAGATGAGCGATGCGATGAGTGTCAGGTAGCAGGTAACGAACGGCGGCGATCGCAGCGTTAAGCCGGTTTGAATTGTATTGCAGTATGGCAAAGGAATATTGAGATGGAAATAAGCGGCGGCATGTTCGGTACGATTGACATTGCGGTATCCGGTTTGAAGGCACAGAGCCGTCAGATGGATGTGATCAGTTCGAATATAGTTAACGTTCAGACGACCGACGCCGGCGATGGCAAGCCGTATCGTCGTCTTGAGGCGTTACTGGAAGCGGATGAAGACGGGTTGGGCGGGGTCCGGATCGCCGATGTTGTCAAGGATATGGGTGAGATGAAGAGGGTCCTCAAGCCCGGTCATCCTGATGCTGACGAGGAGGGTTATGTTACGATGCCGAACGTTGATTGGGCAAGTGAGATGATTAACATGAATTTTGCGAGTCGTGTATATCAGGCTAATGCCGCGATTCTTAAGAGATACCAGAAGATGGTTGAGGTGGGGTTGGAATTACTGAAGTAAACAAGAAACGGTTGAAGTAAACGAGGAATAGAAATGAATGTAAGTTTAAATCCGCAGATAAGTTCGATATCGTTAAACATGCCGGCTGAGAAGCTGCCGGGTTCGAGCGAAGGTGGTGTGAATTTCGGCAAGGCGGTGAGCAAGTCGCTTCGGGACGCCAATGAGCATCAGAACGAGGCGAATATGTCGATCTCGGATCTTCTCAGCGGCAAGAGCCAGGATGTCAACTCGGTGATCGCGTCTGTGGCGAAGGCTGACATGAGCTTTAAGCTACTTGTCGGTGTTCGCAACAAGCTTGTGGAAGCTTACAAGGAAACGATGAAGACGCAGTTGTAACATTGTTTGGGCATGTTTTTGCGAATGCAGCGGAAATAAAAGGGTTTTGGCGTGAAGCCGGGATCGGAAATTTTTGCATCGATTATACAAGAGGTTGAGTAGTCCATGGGGCTTTTTCAAAAGACAAACGCGGTTTGGCAGAAGGTTGGAATTGTTCAGCGGGGTCTTCTTGCGGCGATAGTGATGGCTTGTGTTATCACCGGTGTTTTGCTGACGAAGTGGGCGGCGAATGCCGACATGCAGATCCTTTACAGCGGTCTTTCCGCCGATAGTGCCGGAGCGATAGTCGATAAGATCGCCGAGGCGGGTGTCGAGTATCAGTTGCGTAACGGCGGCGGTAGTATATATGTTCCCTCGGACCAGGTTTACAAGCTGCGTCTTGACATGGCGAAGGAGGGCTTGCCTGCGGCATCGAAGAGCGGTTACGGTATATTTGACGACGAGAAGATCGGTGTTAGTCCCCTGGTTCAGCAGCTCAACAAGAACCGTGCGATCCAGGACGAGCTTGCCAAGACGATCCAGATGATCGACGGTGTGCTTTCTGCTCGTGTTCATATTACCCGTCCGGAAGAGACGATGTTCGGCGGCGGCAGTCAGGAGGCGACGGCTGCTGTGGTGCTGAAAGTCAGGCCGGGTTGGTCGATAGGCGCCTCGAGTGTGGCGGCGATCACTCATATAGTTGCCGGTGCGGTCGAGGGTCTTGGCGTTGAGAATGTTACCATCGCCGACAGTACGGGTCTGCTGACGAGTAAGGGCGGCAATAACACCGGTGTCGGTATGGCCAATTCGTTTATGGATTATAAGGAGCGTGTCGAGCAGACGATCGGCGGGAATCTTACCGATATGCTCGATAAGGTTCTCGGTCCCGGTCGCGTATCCATTAAGGTAAGCGCGACGGTTGATCTGACGAGCGAGACGGTTCAGACGACGCTGTACGAAAAGGGCATGGCCGAGGAGGAGATCATCGAGAGCGGTTCGACAGTTCTGCCTGGAACGACCGATTCGGAGGGCAATGAGCTTTCCGCCGGCAGCACGGAAAAGTCGGAAACGATCACGAATAAGTACAAGGTTCCGATGACGGTGACGACGAAGTCGGATGTTCCCGGCGAGATCGTTTCGCTTTCTGTTGCCGCGTTTGTCGATCTTAGCATTGTCACGCCTGTAGTGATTCCCGAGGGCGAAGAGCCCCCGGCGACGCCTCCTGAGCCTGAGATAACCAAGATAATGAGTGTCGAGGATGTAACGGAGATCATCCGCAATGCCGTCGGTCCGGAACTGCTCAAGGATGCCGGTTCTCTGACGGTGAAGGATATCATGTTTTCCCGTCCATTGATTGCGTTGGCGGACGATTCGGGCGGTTACGAGAAGCTCAGTCGTTATATAGAGATTGCCCGTCAATCGTCTATGGGTTTATTGGCGGTGTGTGCGTTGCTGGTATTGAAGATATTTTCCGGTGCCAAGAACAAGGCCTCCGGCGATGTTGCGGCGATGGGCGGATTGGCTGAGACCGGCAATGCAGGGATGCTTGGCGCCGGTGGTGGGGGGCAATTGGATCTTCGCCAGCAGATAGCGAGCCAATTGCAGGATAACCCTGAACAGGTACGTCAACTGTTCGCCAGTTGGTTAGCTGAGGAGAAGTAACGGATGGGACTGAGCGGACTACGCAAGGCTGCGATGCTGCTGACAAATCTTGATTCAGTAACGGCTTCCGAACTGTTGAAGGGTCAGCCTGCGGAAGTTGTTCAAAAGGTTGCGATGGAGCTGTCGCAGATCGATGCGACGGGGCAGGGGCAGTCCGATGAGGCGACGGGTGCGATGAAGGAGTTTTGTACGGTGATAAGCCAGCCGCAATCGGGCACGATGCACGTGCAGAGCTTTGTAAGCAATATGCTCAAGGGCACGGCGGGCAGCGATCAGGCGCTGAGGCTTCAGGAAGATATGCAGAAGGCTATTCGTGACAAGGATCCGTTTATCGGTCTGACGTCGGCGAGTCCGGCGCAGATAGCCATGGCATTGGAAGGCGAGCCTCATCAGGCGATTGCGGTGGTTCTTTCGTCTTTGCCGGCAAAACTGAGCACTGAGGTGTTAGCTCGTCTGAATGAGGAGGCCGGTTTGAAGGTGGTGTGGAAGATGACCAGGCCGAGTGAGCTATCCGGCAGGACGACTCGTCGTATAGGCGAGATGGTTTGTAAGAGACTGATGGAACTTACGGACGAGCAGCACGGACCTATCGAGGAGGTCCCGCCCGAGCAGACGCTTCGCAATGTTGCGATCGTGCTAAGTGGCCTTGACAAGGACAAACGCGATGTTCTCTTGGAGGAGATAGAAGGTAATGACGAAGAGACGGGCAAGATGATCAAGGCGTTGATGGTAACGTGGGAGGATATTGTCAAGATCGAAGACCGTTCTCTTCAGGAAGCCCTTCGTAAGGTTGATGCGGGCGTTTTGGCGAAGGCCCTGCACGGTGCCGATCTGATGGTTACGACAAAGATTCGATCGAATATCTCGGAGCGTATGTCTGAGATGGTCGACGAAGAGATTTCGCTGATGTCGGAGCCTCGTAAGAAGGATATTATTGCGGCGCGTGAAGATGTTGCCAAGCCGCTGCGGGAAGCGAACGAAGCCGAGGAACTTTTGTTTATAGAAGACGATTAAATGAGCGAGAAACTTTCAGTTAATATGAATACGGCGATCGCGTCGGTGAATATGGTCGACGGAGCGGTCAGTTCGGAGGCTGCGCTTGCCGACTTGCCGATCGAAGCAGAGGTGACGCAGGCGTCGGGCGAAAGGGTTGAGGGCATTTGTGCGGCGCTCGATAAGGCTGCGCAGGAGCTGACGAAATTTCATGAAGAGGTGTTCAGCAGCCATCGCGAGCAGATCGCCCGGCTGAGTGTTCAGATCGCGGAGAAGATACTTCTCAAGGAGATCGGAAGCGGAAAATACGATATATCGAAGATAATTCAGGAGGCTCTTAAGGCGGCGCCATCGGGACAGGATGTGGTTATTCGCGTCAATCCGGGTGATCTTTCGGAATATAAGAAGATTGCCGACAAGGCCGATGGCGATATTCTTTCGTCGGTGAAGCTGTCGGCGGATCCGGGGATCGGGCCGGCGGAGTGTGTTGTTGAGACGGACAAGGGGATGGTCGAATATTTCATCGAGGAGCATCTGCGGCAGGTTGGCGAGGCATTGGAAGGAAAGAAGGCTAATGGCTGACGGCGTTAATGACGGATTTGTGGATTTTGAGCGGTTTCATCGTGCGTTGGGTGAGGTGAATCTGCTGGAATGCAAGGGTTCTATCGTTCGGGTATCGGGCCTGACGGTTGAGAGCAGCGGTCCGTGCGTCGGGCTTGGCGAGCTTTGCAGTATTCGGCTCCAGGATGGACGAATGATATTAGCGGAGGTGATCGGGTTTAAGGCGGATCGGCTGTTACTTTTGCCGCTTGAGCATATCGACGGGATTTGTCCTGGCGATACGGTGACATCGGTCAATGAGCCGCGTTACATCAGCCTTGACGATCGGATAATGGGGCGGGTTCTGGACGGTCTCGGTCGACCGATGGACGGTAAGGGCGATCTTTTGGGGGGTGAAAGGCGGGCTCTTGATAACACCAGCCCTCCGCCTCTGACGCGTAAGATGATAAGCGAGCCCCTTTCGTTGGGCATCCGTGCGATCGACGGGATATTGACGTGCGGCAAGGGCCAGCGGGTCGGGATATTTTCCGGCAGCGGGGTCGGCAAGAGCGTTCTTTTAGGCGAGATCGCAAAGAGCAGCGAGGCCGATGTGAACGTTGTCGCGCTGGTTGGCGAGCGTGGCAGGGAGGTTCGGGAGTTCCTGGAAAAGGATCTTGGCCCGGAGGGTCTTGCCCGCAGCGTAGTTGTGGTAGCGACAAGCGATTCTGCTCCTATTCAGCGTGTTAAGGCGGCGTTTGTGGCTGCGACGATTGCGGAATATTTTCGTGATCAGGGCAAAAATGTTCTTTTCATGATGGATTCGTTGACGCGGTTTGCCCAGGCCCAGCGTGAGATTGGTTTGGCGGCTGGTGAGCCTCCGGCGACAAAGGGTTATTGTCCGAGTGTGTTTTCGCTTCTGCCGAGATTGATCGAGCGGCTTGGTTGCAGCGACAAGGGGAGTATTACGGGTATTTTGACGGTTCTGGTCGAGGGGGACGATTTGAGTGATCCTGTGGCCGACAGTGCGCGGTCGCTTCTTGACGGTCATATCGTTCTTTCTCGGAAACTGGCGGACCGTGGTCATTATCCGGCCATAGATATCTTGCAGAGTGTCAGCCGGCTGATGACGACTGTGGCGACCGGCGAACATCAGAAGGCGGCCCAAAAGTTCAGGGAGATATATGCCACT
>DAOVVQ010000275.1 GCA_030637065.1 Planctomycetota bacterium | reverse complement strand
CAATCTTCCGCTTGACAGGAGGCAGTCGGATAAACGAGGGCGCAGCAAGTCGTTTCCCGCTCATCTCTACGCGATTGACGATGGCGGAGCCGCTCTTTCAAAGCCGCTTTCGGAGATAATGACCACCGACGTTATCACTATTCCCGGCAGCACAAGCGCATTCGAGGCGGCAGCCATACTGGTCAAAAAACGTTTCGGTGCACTCATAGTAGTCGGAGCGACAAACAAGGTCCGCGGGATAATCACCCCCAGGGACCTGATGGCAGTCCTGCTGGCTGTCTACGGGGACAAGGAACCTTAATTCAAGGAAGATAAGCGGCCAAAGCCCGACCTTAAGAAATGCCGCTGGCGAAGGGAGGTGGAATCATCCCGTCGCACTGCGCACCGAGCACGACAAACTGGTCCTCACTCCGCCCGAGACGGAGGAATACTATATTCTCACCAACGACCCATGGGAAGAGAACGACCTGGCCGCCGATCCCGTTTGCGCCGAACGAATCGAGCAAATGAAGCAACAACTACTCGAAGAAATGGTAAAGATCGACCACCCCGGCATAGAAATGATAAAAACCTGGCGGGCGAACTAACCGGCCATTTTAGAGGCCGGTTGCTTTTTTCAGGTATGCTACCTGCGATTTTGTTAGTTTTTTTGAGCGGCCCGGGGCGAGTCCTTTTATGCTTATGTTTCCGATTCGTGTTCGCTTAAGGGCTCTTACCCTGAAGCCTACGCGGGCCATCATTCTGCGGATCTGACGGTTTAGGCCCTGGCGGATCACTATTTGCAGCAGCGACTCGGCATTGCTCCTCTTTATCACCTTTACCGCTGCCCTGCCGGTCTTGCCCTCGGCCAGGTGGACGCCTTTTTTGAGTTTTTCTATGGCTGGTCCGTCCATTCGGCCTTTGATCCTTACTTCGTAGGTCTTGTCGATCTCGTACCTTGGGTGGGTGAGCCGGTTTGCAAGTTCGCTGTCGTTTGTCAGGATCAGCAGCCCGGTCGTGTCGGCATCGAGCCTTCCGACGGCGAATATCCGCTCTGGGCAGTCGATCAGATCGACGACTTTTTTTCTGCCGTAAGGATCGGAGCTGGTGCAGATAACACCCTTGGGCTTATTGAGCAGGTAATAGACCTTCTCAGCGGCGTGGATCCTCTTGCCGTCAACGGTAATGACATCGCTTGCGGAATTGACGAAAACGGGCAGTTCATCGACAACCTTGCGATTGACGCGAACGATACCGGAAAGTATCAGCTCCTCGCACTTTCGGCGCGAAGCGATACCAGCGGCAGCCAACACCTTCTGCAATCTCTCTTTACCGTCATTTTTGGGCATTTTGCCAATTTTTTTGGTCATAACGATCGGTTCTCGACTCAGGTCCATTTACTATTTGCAATCACAGGCTGTCAGATTACAATAAAGGCCGCATTTATGCAACAATAACTGCAAAAATCGCCTTGGCGACAGATTTACCTGCGAAACCGGAGTGAGATAATGATCACGACCGTCATTTTTGACATGGATGACACGTTGTACGACGAAATTGACTATTGCCGGAGCGGTTTTGCTGCGGTAAGCGAATTCGTCGGTGGCCTTGGCAATCTGCCGGATTCCGCGACAAAGGAGGCGATATTTCGCACACTCTGGGCGGAATTTACGGCTGGTAATCACACATCGACCTTTAATACGGCACTGGAAAAGCTGGGTATCGGCTATGACGACGGGATGATCGGCGATCTGGTTGGCGTCTATCGGCGGCACGAACCGGATATCACGCTCCCAGCCGATAGCAAAGCCGTACTCGACCAGCTCCGCGAAAAGTACGCTTTAGGGCTGCTGAGCGACGGTTTTCTGCCCGCTCAACAGCTTAAAGTAAAGGCCCTGGGCATCGAGCCCTATTTTGAGCACATAGTGTATACGGAAGAATTGGGCAGAAAATACTGGAAGCCATCCGAAAAGGGCTTCAAGATGCTCATTAAAGCCCTCAATGCCAGGGGCGAAAACTGTGTTTATGTAGCCGACAACTCCGCAAAAGACTTTATCGCACCAAATAAACTCGGTTTTGAGACGATCCAACTGGTCCGCCCGCACCGCATCCACACCGACAGCCCGTTTGCACCCGAGGCGGCTCCGAGCCACATAATCGGCTCAATCAGCCAACTACCCGGCATTTTGGGGCAGCTTTAGCCCTCCGGAGACAGCCGCAAACCGGCTTGGATGGCAAAAAAACGGGCAATGATGTTTTTTTGTTGACCTGAAAGGCATTTGTTGCCATAATACTGTGCTAAGCGTCCCGATCGTCGGGGAGGCGGGCAACCGATTTATCGATACTGACAAGCTATCAAAGGAGTCTTGTAATGCCGGCAGGCAAACCATCGCAAAGTAACGCTATGCTCTACACGGTGATAATTTTCGTCGCCCTCTTCATAATTTCGACCTCCTGCGCCGTCATCTTCTACATCAAGTCGGAAGAATACAAGATACAGGCAGATGACGCCGCGCGTGAGATGAGTGCCTTTGCCAGCCGCAGCGAGCAGGGCAAGATCGGCGCGATGGTTGGAAAACCTCTCAAGGGCAAAAGCGTTCTCGGGACGATGGTAATGTACATAGACGATCTGGTCGAAGCCGTCACCGGCGCCGGGCCGGAGGAGACAACGGCAGCGGTCAAGGTCAACGAGGCCAAGATGAAGATCAACGAGGTTCTCGAACCACTGAAAGACCAGCTCACCGGGGCAACGGGTCCGCGGGGAGTGGACCTGATCGAGACGATCAGGCAGTTGACGGCTGAACTGGACGCGCTGAACCTCAGCGCCAGGAGCATCGAGAGCCAGTTGAATAATATTCAGGACGACTTTGACCTGGCAGTAAAGAATTTCGGCATCGAAGAACAGATGTTGATCGAGGACAAGAACCGCTATCAGGCCGATGCCGACCGTGTCCAGGCGGACTATGACGACCTGAGGCAACTTATGGAAGAATCCGCGGACGAGCAGATTCAGATAGCTATGGACAAGGTCGAACGTTCGGATGAAAAACTTCTGCAAAGGACGACTCAACTCCAGGCCATCCAGCAGGAACTCGACGAAACCAAACGCGAACTTGGCCTTGCCCTGAGCAGGCTCGAGGATATCAAACCGCGTCCGGATACGGATGTTAAGGCGTTCGAGCCTGACGCAAGGATCGTCAAGATCGATATCGAGACCAACGTGGTTTATCTTGACATCGGGTCCGACGATCATGTCTACCGAGGCCTGACGTTTTCGGTTTACGACCAGAGCGCACCGATACCCGAGGACGGCAAAGGAAAAGCCGAGATCGAGATTTTCTACGTCGGCAGAAATGTCTCCGGGGCACAGATCAATTCATCTTGCACGAAGAACACTATTGTACCCGAAGGTATGGTCGTCAACCTGATATGGGATAGCGAGACGAGCAACAGCTTTGTCGTCGCCGGCGACTTTGATTTTGACGGCGACGGTCGTCCCGAGCAAAACGGATTCGAAAAGATCGAGCAGCTTATCGAGCGATGGGGAGGACGTACGGTTGACGATATTTCGATCGAGACTGATTTCATGGTCGCGGGAACACGGCCTCCTACACCTTCGAAGCCATCCGTCGAGGCGATTGAGCTTGACCCGGATGCCGGACAAAAATACGATGCGGCAATGCAAAAGGCACAAAACTATGACGTGCTTTTGCGGAAGGCGCGTGAGCTTAATGTTCCGGTATTCAATCGCAAACGCTTCATGCACCTGACCGGTTACGATTCTCTGGCCCGCCGGTCAAGCCCGTTCTAATCGCCCGCGGCACCGTCAAGGCCCGCCGGCGGCTCCTATTGAGGCAACAAATACCGTGCCTGTCGCCGCATGGGCCTCGGGGCACGCGACAAACCCTTTCTTGACGGCGGCAAATGTTACCGTAAAGCTCGCCTCCGTGCAAATCGGCAGAGGCAGGCCCGTATCGCAGTCCATACCGGAAGGGATGTCCACCGCAACGATTTCCGCACCGCACGAATTGAGGCATGTTATAAGTTCGGGATATTCGCCTCTGAGTTCGCCTTGCAGGCCGGTCCCGAATATCGCGTCGACGAGCATTTCGCAACCCGAAGCCAACTCCCTGACCTGAGAGAGAATGCGATCTCCGTCCATTTCCATCCGCTCGACCGCCACATCCATCCGCTCGATGACAGCCAGATTCGTGAGAGCATCACCCTTTATCCTCTCCTTATCGCCGCAGATGACCACTAAGACGCCAATATCGACAATTGCGAGATGGCGGGCTATCACGAAGCCGTCGCCGCCATTGTTACCTGTCCCGCAGAAGATGCACACTCTGGGCCGATCCGCGGCTTTAAGCCGGTCGATTATAAGCTCGGCACAACTTCGTCCGGCATTTTCCATCAGGACCACGCCGGGCACACCGAGGCTGTCAATGGCCCATGCGTCGAGCCTGCGAACCTCGTCGCGGGTCATTATTACGTATTTATCCGCCTCTCTGGGGTCAAATTCAATCATCTCCGCCGATTATACCCGGACCTGGGGCAAACTCAACCGGGAATTGACCCGGCTGGGGGCAGTATTTGCGGATAATTTGACATCCAGCGACGAAAACGTTAGACTCTGGCGAGATTAACAGTTTGCCTGTAAGGAGCAAAAGCAGCATGCACATACTCTTGACAAATGACGATGGGATATTCGCACCGGGCCTGGCGGCGTTGTATAAGCAACTGTTGACGCTTGGGACCATCACCGTCGTGGCGCCGGCGGAGGTCAAATCCGGCGCAAGCCACAGCATCTCCCTGCAGCCGCTGTTGTGCAATAAGATCGAGCTTACCGGAAAGTTTGTCGGCTACAGCGTGGCAGGCTCGCCGGCGGACTGCGTCAAACTCGCCGTCATGGAACTGGTCAAACAGACTTCATCGCCGATAGACCTTGTAGTCTCCGGGATCAATCACGGCGCCAATGTCGGGATCAACGTCTATTATTCCGGCACGGTGGCAGCGGCGATGGAGGCGGCGTTTTTCTCGATCCCATCGATCGCCTTAAGCGCTGCATTCGAGGAAAACATCGATCTTGATGCAGCGGCGAAATACGGAGTTGGCGTTATCAAGCAGCTCCTTCCCATCGACCCCGGTAACGTTTTGAAT
>DAOVVQ010000092.1 GCA_030637065.1 Planctomycetota bacterium | reverse complement strand
GATACCTTTCGAGGAGCCTGTCAAAAAAGAGGGTGGGCTTCAAAAGGATAAACGGCGGGACTGGTGGCCCAAGATGGTAATGCTGAAAATCTTGATGCAGTATTATTCCGCCACCGGCGATGAGCGGGTGAACGACTGCATGAGCAGGTATTTCGATTATCAACTTAACCAGTTGCCTGATAATCCGCTTGGCCATTGGACCTACTGGGGCAACCGCCGGGGCGGTGATAATTTGATGGCGGTTCTTTGGCTTTACAATATTACCGGCGATAAGCAGCTATTAAAACTGGCCGAGCTTATTCATGAGCAGACATGGCCTTATACGGAAGAGTTCTTAAAGGGCCAACAGATACCGCTGCATCGGCCTTGGCGTCTACAGAACAGCAGTGAAACTCCTGGTTTTCATTGCGTAAATTTGGCCCAGGGGATCAAAGAGCCTGTGATCTATTATCAGTTGGATAAGGATGGCAAGCACCTGCGGGCGGTCGACAAGGCGTTTGCCGATATTCACAAATATCACGGCCAGCCGCATGGCCTGTACGGCGGCGACGAGGGTATGCACGGGCGGCGGCTAACGCGAGGCAGTGAATTATGCACGTGTATCGAGATGATGTTTTCGCTCGAGAAGATGCTCGAAATTACGGGCCGGGCCGACTATGCCGACAAGCTCGAAAAGCTGGCGTATAATACTCTTCCTTCGCAGATCAGCGATGATTTTATGAAACGTCAGTATTTTTCACAGGCCAACCAGATCAGCGCTACGATGGGCAACCGCGACTTTTTCAACGATCAGGGCGACCGGGTTGTTTTCGGCTTTCTCGAGGGCTATCCGTGCTGTACGTGTAATATGCATCAGGGCTGGCCTAAATTTGTTCAGCACCTTTGGCTGGCGACAAAGGATGACGGTCTCGCGGCACTGGTTTACGGCCCCAGCCGGGTAACCGCCGATGTTGCAGGCGGCCGGGAGGTAACGATTCGCCAGGTCACGGATTATCCCTTCAAAGAGAAGGTGAGATTTGAGGTTTCGACTGAAAGTTCGGTCGAATTTCCGCTGCATTTTCGCGTGCCCGGCTGGTGTGATCAGGCGTCGGTCAGGATCAACGGGCAAGAGCATGAGATGGAGTTGGGGGCCGGAAGTATCGTTAAGCTCAGGCGGATGTGGAGAGACGGTGACGTCATGGAGCTGATTTTGCCAATGGAGCTTAAGTGTGAGCGTTGGGTTCAAAACAGTGCAAGCGTTGAGCTTGGCCCTTTGGTGATGGCGCTTAAACTCGGCGAGAAATGGATCGACAAGGGCAGCTACAGGGAAGTTGTCACCGGCGATAAGTGGAATTACGCGCTCATGGAGAATGAGATCAAGAGCGGTTTTAAGAACTGGACGATCGATCGCGCCAGCAGGGTTTCCGATAAGCCGTGGACCTTTGCCAACGCCCCGATAACCGTCAAATCCAAAGGAGTGCTGCATCCGAACTGGCACAAGCTTGGTATTCAGGCCGGCCCGGTCCCGTGGAGCCCCCAGAGGGTGACAGGTAGCACTAAGGAGATCGAGCTAATTCCATACGGATGCACATCGCTAAGGATCAGCGGATTCCCAACGGTTCGAAAATGACGACCGAAAGCAATTATCGGCACTGGCTGGCCTAAACTCGCAGCGCGTAGGATGGGTAACTTGTTACCCATGCGGTTCTGTAAGCTCGTCCGTCAGCATGGGTAACAAGTCACCCATCCTACAGTTCTGCCCAAGCGGGAAATGTGGTTGTCGGTAATTCTGCCCCGAAGAGCCTGCCCCGAAGGGGCTGTTAAGTTCAGCCCAGGGTCAGCGCAGCGCCACTCTGGGTAACGATACCACGCGTCCTTAAGATACCCTGAAAGGGTTATATAAAATCTGCTCGATATGCACTGGCTGGCCTAAACTCTCAGCCTTACCCGGCAAGGTACTCGTTCATTGCCGCTGCGGCGGTTCTGCCCTGGCCCATTGCCAATATTACCGTTGCAGCCCCTAAGACTATATCGCCGCCGGCGTAGACGCCATCGAGCGAGGTCTTGCACTTTTCGTCGACTACGATATTGCCCCACTTGTTAAGCTCCAGCCCCGGCGTCGTCTGGCCGATCAGCGGGTTGGCGCTGTTGCCGATAGCGACGATCACCGTATCGACATCGATCGTAAACTCGCTGCCTTCGATGGGAACCGGCCTGCGGCGGCCCGAGTCGTCCGGTTCGCCCAATTCGTACTTGAGGCACTCCATGCCGACTACGTACCCTTCATCGTCGCCCAATATCCGCTTGGGATTTTGCAGGATACAAAACTCGATGCCCTCTTCCTTGGCGTGGTGGACCTCCTCGATCCGCGCGGGCATCTCCTTTTCGCTCCGCCTGTAAACGAGGTAGACCTTCTCGGCGCCCAGACGAACGGCTGTCCTCGCCGAATCCATCGCGACATTACCGCCGCCGAGGACAGCCACCTTCTTGCTCATGGCGATCGGCGTATCGGAACCTTCGCCGAATTTGTACGCCTTCATAAGATTCGCCCGCGTCAGATATTCGTTAGCGCTGTAAACGCCGACGAGGTGCTCGCCATCGATGCCCATAAACCGCGGCAGACCGGCACCGACACCGATATACACCGCGTCAAAACCGTCCTCGTTCATCAGTTGTTCGATCGTCCGGGTCCTGCCGACGACGAAATTGCACACGATCTCGACGCCCATCTTCGTGAGAACATCGATCTCATCCTGAACGATCGCCTTGGGCAGCCGAAACTCCGGTATGCCGTAGACCATCACGCCGCCGGGCTTATGAAACGCCTCGAACACGGTGACATCGTGGCCCGCCCGCCTCGTATCAGCGGCAACGACGATCCCGCCGGGCCCGGAACCGATTATCGCGACCTTTTTGCCCGTCGGCGGCGCAACCTTCGGAACGCTCCCGTCGCCCGTATCGCGGTCGGCAACGAACCGCTCGAGCCGACCGATCGAGACGCCCTGCGTCGGATCCTTAAACTTCTTACCGACCGTACACGTCTCCTGGCACTGGACCTCCTGCGGACAGACCCGCCCGCAAACGGCTGGGAGCAGTGAGTTTTCCTTGATGATCGCCAGAGCCTCGTCATATTGACCCTGAGCGATAGCGCCGACAAAATCGTCGATCCGGATCTTGACCGGACAGCCCTTGATGCACGGAGCAGTCTTACAACGCAGACACCGCATCGCCTCCAGCCGCGCCTCAAGTTCCGTATAGCCCTCGGCAACCTCGTTAATATTGCTCCGCCGGGCAACGCCGTCCTGGGTGGGCATATCCTGAGCCGGGATCTTGAACCTCTCAGAAGGCTTCAACTCGCCAGCGGCCTCTTTCGCAAGAAGCTCCTGCAAATATTTCTCGTCGTCAGTCACTACAAAAACTCCAAATCCATAATAAATTCATATCAAATACCGTTGCCATTCCCGCAAACCAGCGTCTATGTCACTCGCTAATTCTCCATAAGCTTTCTTTTTTCGTAAATCAACTTGCCTTTTGAGGGAAAGACCAAGTGCAGGTTATCCTTACTATCAAACTCTGCGGCAATATACCTTTTAAAGGTGAATCCAGAAAGCAGATCGATGCCCGTCACAATAGTCCTGTCCCTGCTCCATATATCGTCCTGTTTTGTTTTACAGACAAGATTGCCGGAGGGATCAAGCCAAAACACATATACGGTGCCCGCCGAGTCGATTATAACGGATGGGAAAAAGCCTTTGCCAATTTGCTCAGGAGTAACATTTGTATTAGTATCAGATTGGGAATAATAAATATCCGAAGTATAACGGTCAATCTGAGAACTCTTAGTTCCCACGGGACTAGTAATCCAGGGAAACACTATGGAAGCGGTTCCTTTATTAACAGCCATTGACAAAGAGCCAAAATTACAGCGAGATAAATGGCGATTTTTCTCCACGATAGTATGCTTTTGTATCATCTTTTTCTTTTTGAGATCATACTTGGTAAAATGTAAGGCTACTGGCGTACCTGGCAATCCATTGGGCAAGGTAACCTTTTCGTCTGAATACCTAAGACCCAAACAATAGACCGCTGCCTGATCGTATACAACCTCGGCAACCATATATGATTCATCCCTCTTTCCGCCGTATTCAATCTCTTTAAATCGCGAAGTTTCACCTCCTGCAATTTCCGCCAGATAAGGTTTTGAATACGTGACGCCATGTCCTCCAGACAAAATATGCGCAAGTGCCTTCAGGGGATTTGCCGCCGACACGGCTTTCTGACCGATTAAGTAATACTTATCACTTGATTCAGGGATATCAAATACCCAGCCAGCGGAACGATGTCTAAGCTCCTTGCCAAGTTCGACAGAACCTATGCGATGGAATCCTTCTTTTCGGGCTTCATAGAGAGCTATTTTGTCATCTTTCACAGAAGCCAGCATAATATGGTTGTTCTGCAGAAACACGTTAATCAGCCACCCATATTCGTCCAAAACCATCG
Source organism: Planctomycetota bacterium (assembly GCA_030637065.1). Classification (GTDB taxonomy): domain Bacteria; phylum Planctomycetota; class Phycisphaerae; order Sedimentisphaerales; family Anaerohalosphaeraceae; genus DAOVVQ01. The sequence goes on along the minus strand of DAOVVQ010000092.1, from coordinate 7,804 downwards.
ACTTATTTTGCCAATATAAGGAATAACCTTCTTTATACATCCCTGTTTCTCTAATAAAGATAGCCGGTTTGCAATCGTTGGTCAAAAATACCTCCACCGTATCAAAGTCGGGGCAATCCTTCCTGTCAGGGATTACTCGTCTTTCAAGAAGCACATTCCCAAAGGTAAGTGTGCCAAACGCAAGAGTAATAATTAAAAGTATCAGCTTTTTTATTGGCCCAGCCATGCACTTGCATCCCGGATTAAATACCATATATTTTTTTACTTCGTGAATCTGCCAGAAGGTCTCAACTCATCGGCCAACGCCTGTCTAATCATCCAGTCCTATCTTACAGCGATGCTCCTTGTACTGTTCGTGGGCCCGCTGTTCCTGTGCTTTATACGCTCCCAGCCGCCTCATCATCAGATCAAAATTGACCTCGTGGCCGTCGAATTCCGGACCGTCGACGCAGACAAATTTCGTCTTGCCGCCGACCTCCACACGGCACCCGCCGCACATCCCGGTCCCATCGACCATGATCGTATTAAGCGAAACCTCGGTATGGACCCCAAACGGCCGCGTCGTCTCGCAGCAGAATTTCATCATTATCGCAGGCCCGATCACCACCACCAGATCCGGCTGGGGCTTACGCTGGCAAATCTCCTTTAAGGGCTCGGTCACCAGTCCCTTTCGCCCGTGCGAACCGTCATCGGTAATGACGACCAGCTCATCGCTTATCGCCGCAAACTCGTCTTCCAGGATAACCAGCTCTTTCGTCCGGGCCCCGAGAATACTGATCAGCTCATTCCCAGCCGCCTTCATCGCCGTGGCGATCGGCAGAAGCGGAGCATTGCCGATCCCGCCGCCGACGCAAACGACCGTCCCGAACTTCTCGATGTGCGTCGGATTGCCCAAAGGACCGGCGACATAGCCAAGATCGCTGCCGACCTTCATATCCGCCATCTCCGCGGTCGTCTTGCCAACCCGCTGAAAGATCAGCCGAATTGTCCCCTTCTCCGCGTCAACACCGGCGATCGTCAGCGGAACCCGCTCGCCATAGTCATCGCTGACCCCAATTATCACGAACTGACCCGGCTTGCGGGCCCGAGCCACGAGAGCAGCCTCAACATCGATCATAAACACGTTTTCCGACAATCTTTCCTTTGATACTATTCTATGAGCCACTTTCACCTCACCAAAATGCCATTTAAAACACAATTAACCTGCCCTCGCCACCAGCAGGGCAAGGGAGTATAGCCCAAAACGCCAAAACCTGCAACTATAGAATGAACAAGTATCGGAACATTTCCCGGACACACAGAGCCGCTACCGCCAAGGGTGGCCCCACCCGCCATCATTCACCAACTGGGTGGCAGCGTGTTTGCGCAGCAAACCGATGGGCGCATGCACAACGCCACTCACCATCGGTTTGGCTTCGCAAATCCCGATGTGTATCGGGACCACCTTTACCGCAACGGATGCCAGCCACCGAGGCATCGCCGAGGCCGATAATTGCTATTCGACGGGTGGCAGCCACCGAGGCTTCGCCGAGGTGGATGGTTGCTATTCGAAACGGGGACCCGCCACACCTGACTAACTCCGCTCTTTAGAGCGGAGACCAGCCACAACAACTCCCCCCCAAAAAAAAGGCTTTAGCCCTGCAATCAACTACCCAGCCGGCAGGCCGGGCCCCGGTCCACGCGGAAGACTACTAATTTTGGTCATTAGATTTTATTGCTTGTTTATCATTTAGAGCTTAGAATTTACCAAAAGTAGGGTGCGATATTTCGCACCATCAGGCTCGTTTAGGTTTTAAGCTCAAAGTTGCCGATCATGATAAAGATTTACGGTTTGATATTCGATGTTGACGGCGTCATCGCCGATACTGAGGCGATCAACGCCCGCGCCTCGATCGAGATGTTCGACGAACTCTTCGGCCTCAAGGGCGTCGTGCGAAAAGACTTCGAGGCGGGTCTCGGCAGAGGTGCAGAGGCCTATATTCGTACCGCCGCCGAGATCCACGGTCTTGAACTGACCGGCGACCAGGTCGATGCGGCTGCGATGGTAAGGCAGCAAAAAATCCTCACCATTTTCAAAAATGAACCCCTCCAGCCGTTAGACGGTGTGCTCGAATTGATGGCTGTTGCGCTGCAAAGGGAGGATTTCCGCCTCGCCATAGCCACCTCCGGCACCCGCGAGAAATCTGAAAACATCCTCAGATCCGTACGCGTGCCCTACGACAAAATGGCCTACATCACCGGCAGCGAGATCGCCAACAAAAAGCCCGACCCGGAGTTGTTCGTAACCGCCGCCGCCAAAGCCGGGGTTAGCGCCGCCAACTGCCTCGTGATCGAAGACGCCCCCGACGGCATAGCCGCTGCCAAGTCAGCCGGCTGTAAGTGCATCGCCGTTACCAACTCGACCACCGCCGAAAGACTCATCCAAGCCGACCTGATCATCGAAAGCCTAACGCAGATCGACATCGACCAAATAGCCGCCATGATCGACGGATAGCCACACAGCCGACAGGGTGGACTAAAGCCCACCCTGAAAATTCTAACGACTAAGTTATACCAGTCCCACTTAAATATTGCGCGTGTGACATGCCTGCGCCATCGGTGTTTTTTACATCGCAGCAAGGGTGGCAGCGTGTTTGGCGAAGCCAAACCGATGGTGGGCGACGGTGTGTATACGCCCATCGGTTTGCTGCGCAAACGCGCTGCCACCCTTACTGGCGGACTGACACGCATTTTTTTAAGGGGATCGGTATTAGCCCTCTAAAAAACGACCCCGTCATCTCTGCTGGGCCGCTGGCGACCCGCAGGCCTGTCTCCGTCTTGAGGTCTGGGGCCTCTTTGCCTGGCGTCCGGTCGCGAATCTCTATCGCCCTGCGGCGACTGACCCGGCCTTGGCCCACGCTGGCTCTGGCCCTGGCCCTGACCCTGGCCCTGACCCTGACCCTGACCACCGGCTCCCGGTCTTTGTCCGCGCCCGTCCTGGCTGCCCAGCTCCGGCCTTTGACCCGACTGACCCTGGCCCTGAAAACGCTCCCTCATCTGCTTCATCTGCTCGATCGAATCCTTAAACTCCTTGTTCGCCTTATCGATGAGCTTCTGGACCAGTGCAGTCGTCTTCTTCGCATTCTCGGCCAGTGCCGACTTCTTTATCGCTTCCAGCTCGCCGATGGACTTTTTGTGATCCTGTTGCCTTTGGGCCAAATACTGCTCAAACCTCTGTGCCATATCGCCGCGATCCGCCGATTCCTGACCGCCCTGACCGCCGCCGGGAACGAATCCGCCCCTGCCACCGCCCATGCCGCCGCCAACGCCCGGTCCGCCCGGCCCTCGACCGTATCCCTGTCCGCCGCCAGGCTGCGGCCTGTCCGGTCTTTGCCCCTGCTGATCGGGCCGGACCCGGTCCGACTGAGCCGCCGCACCCCTGCCTCTGCGATCGCGGGGATCTGCCCGCTCGTCATCCTGAGCCAGCACCATCTGCACCGCCGCAAATACCGCCAATACCACCAGAATTCTCACTGCATGCCTTGCCATGATCATGACCTCCAAATCAAATTTTCCAAAAACACCTGTTTCAATCCGCTATACATTCCCCATCCGCCCAGCCAACCCGGACGGCCTGCTATCTTTGTTGCTGCCTTCCTCGAGCTTCGCTTGCGGTCTTTAACTCCTCCTTCGTGATCGCACCATCGCCATCGGCGTCGGTATTTTCAAAGAACTTATCGATCGGAAATCGGCTATCGACACCGGAGAGTTCTTCCTTCGTAAGCTTACCGTCCTTGTTGGCGTCTTTCGTATCGAAGAGCTGGCCAAAATCCATCCGCCCCTGTGGTCTTTCCCCACCTGGGCTCGGTCTTTGTCCATCGGAGCCCGGCCTTTGCCCCGGCTGGCCCTGCCCTTCCATACGCTGACGCATCTGATCGCGCATCTGCTCGTACTTTTTAACGGAAGCATTGTACCCCTCATTCTTCATGTCAATGAGCTTCTGGATAAGAGCAACCGTCTTTTTCGCATTCTCCTTGGCAGCAACCTTCTTGATCGCCTCTAACTCGCGAACGGACCCTTCGTGTGCAGCTTTTCTCCTTGCCATCTCCTCCTGATATCTCTGCACCATGCTGCCGCGATCGGATGGCCCCTGGCCGCTGCGAGGGTCAAATCCGCCCCTGTCACCGCCGCCGCGTCCAAAATCCGGTCCGCCCGGTCCGCCGGGACCTCTCTCACCCTCGGGCCTGTCAGGCCGTTGGCCACCCTCGGGCCGCTGGCCCTGTCCGTCCCCTCTGCCTCGCCCGCCACTCCGGCGATCGCCGCGTTGCTCTTCCTGTCCCAAGACCTGGCTGGCAATAAGCACTGTCACCAACATAATCGCTATTAAAGTCGTCATTTTCCGCATTCCAGGCTCCTTTCGCACAATTTCACTGTTTTTACTTCCGGTTTCACGCGCAAATTCGCGCCTTTCACCAATTAGTCGCACGTCGCCATCATTTTATTACAATATTAGCACTCCTGGCAAGATCGGCACTGGCCCCGCTCCCCGCAGCCCGCCCTGCCCATCGCCTCAGCCCGCACCGGACAGATCGATCACATTCGGCGAAAGTTTTCCCGACGAGCCGCAGTGGCTCACTATATGCGAGGCAAGATTGACCCACCGACTGCAATTGTCCAGAATATTGCTGTCGCTCGTCGCCACCACAAGCCCGGTAGCCTTCAGTTCCGTATCCGGATTAGTCTGCAATTCAACCTCCCAGGCCCAGCCGTGCTCCCCTGCCACTTCATAAATAATGCCCTTCAATCGCCCCGAGTTCGACACCGGGCTGTCAAAGAGCCACCGGGCGCCGGCGACCCCGATATCAGTCAGCACAGAGCCGATCAGCTCGATCGCCGGGATCGTCTCAGTTACCTTGCGATACGAGCCATGCACGCTGGCAAGGTCACGGCAGCACATATCCCTGCCCAAAAGCAGCACCCCCCCGCTAAGCGCCGCCTCGACGGTTATCAGCAGATTGTAACCGTCAATCGCAATCCTCTGCCCGGAAAGCTCCGCAAGATGCACCTGCCGCCCCCTGCGAGAGGCAACCTGCTCATCAGAGCACATACACCGCATAACCGCCATCCGCTGACGCTGAGTCAGGGCAAAACGGTCGCCGACCAGCTTCAGCGAGCTCTTCGGAGCATAGCCCTTCGTCAGCAATAGCGAAACATCCGCCACAGCCGACCGCAAGGGCGCCACCTTACCCGGCCCAAAAAGCCCGCCATCATCAGGATGCGGCCCCCTGTGTGTTCGTTTGTCCGGCATAGTAACAACATAATAAACCACCACAACCAAACCAAGCAAGAATATTCGCCCCTCAAATCAGCAACAGCACGCTTAGCAGCAGAAGTGGGTGGCAGCGTGTCTGGCGAAGCCAAACCGATGGTGGGCGCCGTTGTGCATTCGCCCATCGGTCCCGATAAATCGGGACACGCTGCCCCCCTTGGTGCGAACTGTGGCTATCGACCATCGGTTTGCTGCGCAAACACGCTGCCACCCACTGAAAACTGTTTGACATTGGCGGTGTTTGCCCCTAATATTGGCTGTTTGCCATACGCTCAGCGCGTAGGATGGGTAACTCGTTACCCATGCGGTTTTGTCGGGCCGTCCGTGCAGAATATCTTGCCGGGCGTTGGCCTGACTGAGCGGATTATGTGTTTTTTAGGGATGCAATCTTGCCGAGCCACAGGTTATCGCGTATTGAAATAGACGACCTCGACATTTTGGGCTACTCCGTCGCCGGTGAGGAGACGGTCGTCGGTATGCCCCAGCTTGACGTCTGCTTCGACATCGGCAAGGCCCCCGACCAGATCATACCCATCAACAACGTCCTGCTGACCCACGGGCACATGGACCATGCCGCTGGGATCGCGTACTATCTGTCGCATCGCAAATTCTGCGGCCAGGCCCCGGGGACGATACTCTTCCCGGAAAACCTGCTCCAGCCGATCCAGCAGATCATGGAGGCATGGGGCCGGCTCGACGGCAACTACATCCCCGGCAAGCTCGTCGGCGTAAAGGCCGGCGACGAACACACCATCAAGCCCAACCTCTTCGTCAGGGTCTTCCCCACCAAGCACAGCCGCGGATCGGTCGGCTATACCGTCATCGAAAAGCGAAAAAAGCTAAAACCCGAATACCTCGAACTGACCGGTCCCCAGCTCGTCGAGCTGAAAAAACAGGGCATCGCCATCGACAACAAAATGGAGATCCCCATCGCAACCTACCTCGGCGACACAAGATACGCCGATTTTTCCACTCTCGACTACGTCGCCAAAAGCAAGATTCTGATAGCCGAATGCACCTTCTTCGTCGACGAGCACACCGAACGCGCTGACGCCGGAAGACACATGCACGTCGACGAGTTCGTCCGCCTGGTCGATAAACTCGACAACGAACACATCGTGATCACCCACATGACACGAAGAACGTCAATGGCGGAGATCCGCAAGATCCTCAAACAAAAACTCGGAAAAAATATCTACGAAAAAACCACCCTCCTGATGGACGCCAGACGAAGCCACAGATAACCCCCCAGCCCCCGGATCGTCCCTGATTTTCGCTTAATTTCTACTTGCGCAGGTTTTTTGCTATGTATGTTCGCAGGGGGCAGGTGCAGAGCATCAGGTTGCCGGCCAGGGCCCTGAATCTGCACGGCTCTTTGTTGTCATCCGAGCATTCGAGGATCGAGTCGAAGCCGATGTCTACCGCCTTGCAGAGCGTATCGAATCCCGACTTCGAGCATTTGAAATCTTTGGGGCAGCGAAGACCGTTGGCGATCTCTTCGATCTTTTCCCTTTGCTGTTGTGTCAGTTCCATAAGCAGACTCCCGTTTTGCCGGTCGTTTCAATCCCGAATGAACCTCGGCCTATTTAGGTTTGACCTCCCAGACCTTAAAGTTTCCGTATGACACGATGCGGCTGTGGCTCATGTTGCGGAGCCCGATCTTGCCCTCGCCGTAATAATCTTCCTCATCCCGCCAGATCAGCGCCTGCTTACCCGCTGTCTCGAGGGTGATATCCCGACCGACCTTCAAGAGGCGAACCCGCACCGGCTGGCCCGGCTTGCTTGTGCGGATATGGTCCTTGCCCGAAGCGACAATGACGTGGCCGGCATTTTTGCGAAGATTGCCATAGCCTCGATCCGATGCCCAGTACGATACATGATAACAATCGATCTGGCCCCTGTTATACCTCCTGAACTCGCCATCGCGGTAGGGCTGATTCAAGGCAAAAACGCTCTCGCCATCGAGTCCCTTCGCGCAGAAGAAGATGATCGCCAACCCCTCGCCGGGATCGACCGTGCTGACATCGAATTCCAGCAGGAAATCCGCGGGGAAATCACGCACGCTCCAAAGCACCATATGGCTCCTGGTCTTATCGCCGAACTCGGCCCCCTCCTCATAAGTATGAAACTCGAGCCGCCCGTTATTGGTCCTGACATGGGCCTGGCCCTCCAGCACCCAGTCATATTTCTTCGGGACCAGACGGATCCGCTTCATATCCCCCTCGCCATCCTTCTCGAAAAGCTTATCTTCATGAATAACCCGCTGAGGCCTGGAAAAATCCGCCTCGTACACGGGCTCAAGGTCATATCCCGACAGGTCCAGCGGCGCATCTTTATAGCTAAGCACAACTTCCTTCTTCTTACCGCCCTTCTTGTCACTCTTTTTGGCCTCTTCCACGGCACAACCCGCCAAAAAAACAAGCCCAACAGCCAACAACAAAAAATACGTCCTCATAATCCGACCTTTCCACTTACACAAAAAAAACATGTTTTTCT
>DAOVVQ010000111.1 GCA_030637065.1 Planctomycetota bacterium | reverse complement strand
CCGATCTGGACTTCGATCTTCGTCCCGAGAACAATACCATCGAGTGGACAGTCGTAACCGGCCCCAGCAGTGCAATAATCGACATCGACGATCCCGCCAGCCTTACAAGCACGGTTACATTTGACAAACTCGGCGAATATACGCTGCAACTCGAGGTAACGGAAGATTCACTGAGCGCCGGAACCATCGTCGAAAGCGATACCATGACGGTAACAGTCTTCCCGGCGAAAATGGATACAGCCGAACTCATTCCCGAAGACGATGCAAGCATTCGCAACGGCAGCGACAATCGCGGTGCTGCCGACAACCTGCACATGAGCGGCGACAACAGCCGGCAGTCCTATATCCAGTTCGACCTCAGCCAGGTCCCCGGCAACATTTACGAAGCTTACCTCGAGGTCGAAGCAGACGGCGCCATTGACCAGAATACACTTTGCTGGGCCGTAACCTACGGCCCCAGTGGCGACTGGACTGAAGGCACCGGTACGGGTCAGGAAACGGGCGACGGTATTACCGGCGACAACGATGACCTTGTTGTGGGCGATCTGCTGGAACGCAAAGAAGTCACCTGGGTGGAAAAGGACAGAAAGCTGTTTGACGTGATGGACATGGTCATAGAAAGCGACCGCAAAGTTACTTTCAAGGTCGACATGGAATATCGTGCCGATGGCACCAGTGATAACGATGCTTTCCGTTCGAAAGAAAACAGCGACAACAAAGCCACTCCCCCGGAAAACGGTCCTAAACTGTTCCTCACCTATGACCCGAACCAGGCATACTGGCCCAGCCCGGCGGAGGACGCTGTCAATACCGTTCCCCAGCCGACGCTGAAGTGGAAGTTAAATTCCCAGACCAGCTATCTGTATCTGGCAACGAGCGAGAGCGCCCTTGATGCTATGGTAACACCGACGGCAACTGTCTCAAACGATCCCAACGGGACGTGGACACCGCCGAGCATGCTTACATTCGGCCAGGAATACTGGTGGAGAATTGACGGCGACAACAACTCGGTTGGCGAAAATTGGAAATTCAACGTGATGATGATGAACACCGCACCGGCGATAACCCTTACGCCGAATCCGCTCGATGTCTATCTTAAATTTGACAATTCCCTGCGTTCGGTAGGTTCGGATGCCGATAAGGCGGCTGTTGAGGCCAAGGGCAACAAGGTTCACATGGTCGCCTCCGCGGTCGATACGGACGAGTATCCCAATCCGATACTCACATACACCTGGACCCAGCTTAGCGGTCCCGGAACCGCCTCGTTTGACCCTGACAACGACCCGAACACGTTCATCACGCTATCGGAGCCCGGAACATACGAGATCCTGTTCCAGGCCGACGACGGTGAGGATATCGGCAGTGAAATCCTTACGATCAATGCCATGTGGGAACCCCTGCCTGCAAGTGGCCCGATTCTGCCGTCCGACGACGCATATACTCGTTCGTCGTTCGGAGAAACCGGTGATAATCCGGAAAAAAACAATGGCGCCAGGGATGAGTTGATAACCAAGCATAATGACGACCCCACGAACGGAGGTCACTACCGCACATACTTAAAGTTTGACCTCAGTTCGATTGTAGGCAACATTGAGATCGCCATTCTTGAACTCGAGGCTGACGGTGGCATAGACGCTAACACAATTATCTATGCGACAACTTACGGCCCCAGTGGCGAATGGTTCGAGGGTAACGGCGACACCAGTACAGATCCTATAACTCTCGACACCGCCATCCCACCCGGCATAACCGGCGCAACCAACGATCTTGTCCAGGGCGCAATTGTGGCCTCGACAACTGAACGCTGGGCGAGAAAGGAAAGAAAGCAGTTCGACGTCTCTGGTATGGTTATCGAGTCGGACGGCAAAGTAACTCTGCAAGTCTTTACCAACCAGGACATCGTAACAGAAAGGTTCCGATCGAAGGAGAACACTGACAATGATGTACAGCCAGGTGAAAACGGACCGACGCTGACCGTAATTTACGACCCGAACATCGCTTACGCCTATGGTATTGCCGACGGCGCGACCGGTGTTCATCCGCGTCCGACACTTTCGTGGAAGACCGGACCGACATCGACATCGAGCACCGTTTACTTCGGCACATCAGAAAATGACCTTACCCTTGGTAGTTGGACTATCGCTGGTAACGGCAACATGAGCCTTGATCTGGCCGCCTCTCTGGGATACGACCTTACCGTAGGCGACACCTACTACTGGCAGATCGTAAGTACCATCCCCGGCGGCGACGGCGACGGCGACGTATTCAGCTTTACCGTGATGGATACACATCCTGACGTTCCGATCCTTCAGGCTCCCGACGGCGGCACACTGGTCTTGCCGATCGATCTTAGCTGGGCTGCAAGCGAAAACGCAACCGGTTACGACCTCAGTATCGGCACCGACCCGACGGCGGTAACGAACTTTAGCGCTGCCGTAATAGCGGTAGGCAATGTATTAACGGTACAGACCGCCGACCTCGACCTTGAGACGACCTACTACTGGACAGTCCGCGGCACGCATCCGAGTCAGGGTCCGTGGCCGGCTGCCGAAGTATTCAGCTTCACCACCGACAACTACGAAGTCCTCGACGACTTCGAAGCCGGTATTGGTAGCTGGACCGCAGGTGGCGGAACCGCTGGCATTAGCGTCGGAACAATTGTCGACAACGGCAGCGGCTCTCTCCAGCTTGACTTTGACGACACCTCGGCTGTCTCGACGGCAACACTTGGCCTTGCATCAAGAGACCTCACCTCCGGCGGCCGTGCGGCCCTGAGATTAAGCTACCACGGCATCGAGACCAACAGTGATGAACAGACTCTATATGTGTCCATAAATGGAAGCGTAGCCAAGTCTTACGAGGTCATGGAAGACATCCAGGAGTACAGTTGGAAGGGCTGGGACAAGATCCACCTCGACTTAGGCGACTTCACCGGAGCAGGCCTTGACGCCGTAACGCAGCTCACCATCGGTATCGGTGAGGGCAGTGGCGGCGAAACAGGAACGCTCTTCATCGACGACGTTCGTCTCTATGTCCAGCAATGTGTCCCGTCTACGGTCCCCGGTTACTTCATCGGCGGCGACTGCTACGCAGATGAGCCTAACGAGCTGCTGGCACTCTCAGAGCGTTGGCTGGCTGGACCGGTCGACATCGATGCCGCGTCCGCCCCGCCGCTTGACGACACACTGCTGCTACACTTCACCTTCGACGAAGACGCCAACGACGTCTATTACAGCAACACATCTGCTATCGGAGAGACACTTGCCGTTGTTGGAGACGGTGCTCCGAAGTGGGGCCAGCCCTCCGCACCCATACCGGGCGGCGGAATCAGCAGTATCCACGTAAGCAGTGCCGATTCGATAACGATCGTCAGCCCGGACCTCAGTTCCGCTGACACCTCGGCAACGCTTTCAATGTGGGTCAAAGGCGATCTGTTGACCGATCAGGTTAAGGCCAACGGCAAACTTCCGCAGAGGGAGCTATTAAGGATCAGCACCACTGACAATGCCCAGTACTGGAAGGTATTATGGCCCAACGCCGGCGGCTCAGTGAAGGCACAGGGTGGAGGCGGCGCTGATAACAATGCCGTTCCGGATGACTTCCAGCTTATCTGGCGCCACCTGGCGATCGTTCGCGACGGCGATAACAGCACGGCGGCATTCTATGTCGACGGCGTCAAGGTTGCCCAGGATGGCTTCTGGCTCAGTGATGACACCGTCGTTAATCCGTTCCCAGGTCCGGATGTCACCGAGATCCCGATCCCCCGCAACAACCAGTTTGACGGCCACATCGACGAGTTCCGCTTCTACGGCAGTGCCCTTTCGCAGGCCGAGATCATCTGGCTTGCCAACCTGTCTGATGTCAGTCAGCCTGTCCTTGGCACAGGGCCGGATACCAACAATGACGGCAGCTTCGACTACGAGGATCTGGCCGATCTGGCAGAAGTATGGTACAAGGAAGTGCTCTTCCCGCCGACGCCGTAACACGGCCAGGCGGCTGATTTGTTAGCTTTTACGGGCTCGCATCGACCCATTCGGTGCGGGCCCTTTTTTTACGCGCACCAGTACCCGCCAAAAGCGGCAGCAGAGAAAAAAATTGCAATGGCCGACAAAAATGGTATCCTTATTGTCCTATAGCCGGCTAAAAACGAGCAAAATATGAAAGATCGCAGTTAAAAAACCGACATAAACAGGAGAACCGCCAAAATGAGAACCAGTATCCTTTTCGTTATAATTTGCCTTGCATTAGCCGGGCCATCAGCCCTCAGCGCCCCCAGCGGCAAAAACTTCCTCTTCATTCTTGCCGATGACCTTGGCACCCGCGACCTGTCGGTAGAAGGGAGCACATATTACGAGAGCCCCAACATCGACCGCATCGCCAACAGCGGTATGCGTTTTACCAACGGCTACGCCGCCTGCCGCGTGTGCAGCCCTTCGCGGGCGAGCATCATGACCGGCAAATACACGCCCCGCCACGGCATCACCGACTGGATCGGCGCCAAAGAGGGTTTCGACTGGAAGCGAAACACCAAACTGCTCCCAGCCACATACAACTGGCAATTACCCGCCGAAGAAACAACCCTCGCCGAGGCCCTTCGCCAGGCCGGATATAAGACCTTCTTCGCCGGAAAATGGCACTTAGGCGACGAAGGCTCCTGGCCCGAGGACCACGGCTTCGACATCAACGTCGGCGGCTGGGAAAGGGGCGGTCCCGCGGGCGGCTACTTCTCACCGTACAAAAACCCCAACCTCAAAGACGGCCCAGCCGGAGAATCGCTGCCGATCCGCCTCGGACGCGAGACAGCCCGATTCATCGAGCTAAATAAAGACCGCAAATTCTTAGCCTATCTGTCATTTTATTCCGTCCACGGCCCGATCCAGACCTCCGCCAAAAACTGGCGAAAATACCAACAAAAAGCGACAGCCGACCCCCACACCGGATCGCGGTTCATCATCGACCGCACACTGCCCGTCCGACAGGTCCAGGACTGCCCGATATACGGCGGCATGATCGAGTCAATGGATGACGCCGTCGGCATAGTACTCGATAAACTCGAAGAACTCGGACTCGACGATAACACCGTCGTCGTCTTCACCTCCGATAACGGCGGCGTCTCCTCCGGCGATGCCTTCTCGACCTGCAACCTGCCCTTCCGAGGCGGCAAAGGCCGACAGTGGGAAGGCGGCATCCGGGAACCCTACTACATCAAGGCCCCCGGAATAGCCAAAGCCAACGCAACCTGCAAAACACCGGTGATCGGCACGGACTTTTACCCGACGATCCTCGAATTGGCTGGGCTGGAGTTAATGCCCGACCAGCACGTCGACGGCGTAAGCCTCGTCCCCCTGCTCAAAGGCAAAACCATCGCACCCCGCGACCTGTTCTGGCACTACCCGCACTACGGCAATCAGGGCGGCGAGCCCTCGACCGTCATCCGATCAGACAACTTCAAGCTGATCCACTACTGGGAAGATGGACGCGATGAGCTTTACGACATCTCCCGCGACATCTCAGAACGCCGCGACATGGCCAATAGCAAACCGGAGATCAGAACCTCCCTACGCAAAAAACTCGACAGATGGATACAGGAAACAAACGCCCGCCTGCCCATCCTCAATCCCGCATACGACGACAAACTCGCCGCCCAGCAGGAAAAGGACATGCAAGCCATACGACTGCCCAAACTGGAAAAGCAGCACGCCGATTTCGTAAGCCCGGACTTCAAACCCAATGCAACATGGTGGGATAGCAAGCCCGACTGAAAAACCAGCCGCCAGCCGCACATATCAATGCCCAAGCGTGCATATCAATGCCGGACACTGCACCCTTGAGCTTCCAGGCATTTAATGGTATAATCCTCCGGCGATATGACCCTTAAATGGCGGGCCGTGCGCATATATTTCTCTATCCCTATGCATTGGAAAGGTTAGTTGTATGAAAAAACGTGTTCTTTTAGCTGTATCCGTTTTGTTCGTTTTGTCCGCAATGTTCACCGCCCCCGCAATCGCCGGCCAATCGCGGGCGCTTCCTGCAAATCCTCAAACACCCCAGCAGATCGAAAAGTGGTGGCAGTCGGGCAGCACCTTGCCGATCCAGACGACAGCGAAATACCCCCTGCGAGAGCAGAATGTCGTAAACGACACGGGTATCAATCTGCTCATTGACATGTCGCATCGATGCGATTTCTTCACCCTCTGGCACCTCGGCAGAGAACTCAACAAGCGGGGCCTGCGCACTATCGGCAGCCACGCGACGCTGGATTCCGTCCTGAACTCAGGCGCCAAATGCCGGATACGAATCCCGGTCGCCGACAAGGTCAACCCCTTTGCATGGTGGCAGCCGCCAAAATTCAATGTCGTCCTCACGGAAAGCAAACCCGATTTCCCGGGATATATCGCCCGCGAGCGCCAGACGCTTAAGCGATTTATCGAAAACGGCGGCGGACTGGTCGTTTCGGGTTCGGCTCTCCGCGACCAGGCACAGGCAAATCAGTGGTCGCTTAACAAAATGCTCGCCGAATACGGAGCATCCGTCCTTCCCGGTTCGGAAAATTACGAAGGCAAAAGACATCCCAAACTCCAGGTCAGCGGCGACTGGCAGGTGATCACCAAAGGCTCCAGCGGCAATCCGATCTACGCACAGCGAAAATACGGCAAGGGCAGGATCGCACTCTTTGCATCGTCGAGCCTGTACCGCTTCGACCACAAAACCAGAGACGATGTGGACTCCAGGGCAGGCCTCCTCGTCGAAGCCGTCAAATGGGCCTCGGCTGGGGCTAAGCCCGTCGGCGGCCATAAAATGTTTCCGGTAGCAAGGGGCGGCGGAGGCGGAATATACCCCGAATCCCAGGTCCGCATCGACGGGATCGTCTGCTTCTACAGCAAAAACCAAACCCCCGCCCTTCTCGACACGGTCACCAACGACTTCCCTGCCATCACCGAAGACATTTACGCGTGGCTGCCCTCGCCGAAACCCGATCAGCCGATGTACATGATCCTTTGCAGCGGGGCCGGCGGCGGATGGGCGGTCAATGCCTACCTGCCGAAGGAAGCCTCGACGATCTCCACGAGCCCGGACGGCATCCGCAGCATCTTCGCCCACGAGCAGGCACATACGATGTCCGGCCCGTGCCAGGCGGCAAGCCACCCCTTCGGCGGCAATCGCGGCGAGGAACACGCCGGCTGGTTCCAGGGCAAGATCAAGGCCATGTACAACGGCGACAAAGGCCCCAACCGCCAGTGCAACAAGGTATTCGTCAGGGGTTACGACGGCAGCGGTAAGCAGCCCGAAGATATTTTCAACAAAACCAATCTCGACAAGTGGAAAACCGGTCATGACCGAACGATGATATGGTACGTCTGGCAAAAATTCGACGACAGATACGGCCCGACGTGGTATCCCCGCTGGCGATGGGTGCAGGGACAGCGTTGGAAAGACGAACCCGAGCGAAAGCTGACATGGACCGAATCCATCGAGGACATGAGCATCGCCGTCGGCGAAGACCTCTTCCCGTTCTTTGCCGCAACCGGAAAGCAGCTAAGCTGCAAGCGATTCAAAAAGGCGGTATTCATGGGCAAAACGATCGACCTCCCCGTCGCACCGATTCAGCCGACGCCCCCCGGCGATGTCTGCCTTGATGCGATCGGCGACTATACAAAGCCGATCAAGGTTGCCAAAAAGTCATCATAACTCAAAACAGAATTTATCGCATAAAACGGCTGTTATTTTAAGGACGACACAAATGAGAAGATTGATCTTATCGATACTGATCGGTGTTATTTTCGCAGGCAGCGCACTTGCTTTAGATGCTACGCAGATCCTGAAAGAAAGCGGCGTAAAGGGCGGGATCATAGTCCACATCGGCTGCGGCGACCCCAGCCGGCTTGCCGAGCTTCGGGCTGGCAAAGCGTATATCGTCCACGGCCTCGACACGGACGCAACGAAGGTAGCCAGGGCCCGCGAGTTCTTATTGGCCCGGAACCTGAACGGCCCGGTCTCCACAGCCGTTTTCAACGGCGCAAAACTGCCCTATATCGACAATCTCGTCAACCTTGTGATCGCCGAAAGGCCCGGACTGCTCTCCAAACAGGAAGCCCTTCGCGTCCTTGCCCCGCTTGGTGTCGCGTGGATCGGCGGCAGCAAAATCGTAAAGCCATGGCCCAACGGGATGGACGAGTGGCCGCAGTACCTCCGCGATTCCGACAACAACGCCGTCTCCAGAGATTCCGTCGTCGGCCCCCCGCGTCACATGCAGTGGACCGACAAGCCGACATGGAGCCGCTCGCACATGACCATTTCAACTGTCAGCAGCCTCGTAACCGCCCGTGGACGCATGTTCACTATCGAGGACAAGGCCACACCCGAAAATCCGTTCCTGCCCGCAAGGTTCCACCTTGTCGCGCGCGATGCCTTTAACGGAATCATGCTCTGGGAGTATCCGTTCCCGAAATGGGAACCGGTAACACGCTATATCAAGGACATCGCCCTGCAACTTCAGAAACGATTGGCCGCTATCGGCGATAAGGTCTACTGCACATCCTCCATCGACGGGCCGGTAACCGTCTTCGACGCCGCCACCGGCAAGATTCTCAAGGTTTACGACGGCACAGAGGAAACACAGGAGATCGCGATTTGCGACGGAACGCTCTACGCCGTCGTCGGCGACCGCATGAACACAGCCCGGTATGATATCGTCAAGGATTTCGCGGGCAAAGGGATTAACTTAGGCGGCACCGACGAAGGCGGACCATTTAGCGGAACGGGTTTTAAAGAAGGCTATGCCCGCGAGTATCAGGACCTGGCCCAGACCAAATGCAGCATTCATGCCATCGACACCGCTTCCGGAAAAACGCTCTGGAAAAAATTCGGCGTTACCGACTACATCGCCGCAACACTCGCGATCCAGGGCAGCCGGGCCGTTTATATGACCGAAGCCGGCCTGAAATGCCTGGACGCAAAAACAGGCGAGCAGATATGGGCCGTCAAAAAGAGCATAGGAACAGGCGACGGCACCGAAGCAAATACATTAGTCATTTCCGACAATGTGGTATATTCCAACGAAGGCAAAAAGCTCGTCACCTATTCCCTGAGAGACGGACACGAGAAATGGCAAAGTGACATCAAAGCAAACTATGAAAAATCCGCGGACCTCTTCGTCGTCGGCGGCGCCGCATGGACCGGCGGGGCTGGAGTGCCAACCCGCCATGACCCGGAAACGGGGCAAACAACCAAAACAATTAAACAGATCATGACCCGCCCAATGAGCCATGACCGCTGCTACAGAAATTTCATTACCGAAAAATATTTCATCAACAGCAAGACCGGCGGTGCCGATTTCCTTAATCTCAGGACCGGACAGGAATTCCCCAACCACTGGGTCCGCGGAACCTGCGGAATGGGAGTGCTGCCAGCCAACGGAATGCTCTACGCCCCGCCGTGGAGCTGCCAGTGCAGCATGGGCGTGATGATCCAGAACTTCAACGCCCTCTATACCGAGCAAAATCTGAAAACCCCCGACCAGATGATCGAGGTCAAGCGAAAAGTCCAATTAGTCAAGGGCCCGGCATTTGGAAAAATAGCAAATAGCAGATCGAAAATCGAAAATCAAAATGATTGGCCGGTATTCAGGAAGAATAACGCCCGCAGCGCCGCAAATACCACCACGATTCCCGCAAAGTTGACCGAAAAATGGAAGACCGCCTTTACCGGCACTCTAAGCTCTCCGATCGTCGCAGACGGTAAGCTGTTCGTCGCAAATGTCGACGCCCACACCGTTTATGCGTTGGACGCCGCCGACGGAGATATCCTGTGGAGTTACGTCGCCGGAGGACGCGTCGACTCGCCGCCGACATACCACAAAGGATTCATCCTCTTCGGCTCCCGCGACGGTTGGGTCTACTGCCTAAGTGCCGATGACGGCCAATTGGCATGGAGATTCAAGGACCTGCCCGACAAACTCATCGGTGCCTTCGGCCAACTCGAATCCGCATGGCCCGTTAACGCAAGCGTGCTCGTAAAAGACGACACCGTCTATTTCTCCGCCGGACGAAGCTCCTTCCTCGACGGCGGAATATCGCTCTACGCCCTCGACCCCCACACCGGCCAGGTCAAACACACCCGCAGAATATACGGCCCGTTCGACGACGAAAACGGCTTCCCAGCCGCAGACAGCCGTTCGGACTCAAACCCAGGCGCCGGATTCAAGACCGATATCATGGTCGCAGATAGCGACAAGCTCTATATCCGGCACAAGGCGTTCACCGGCGACCTGGCGGACGCGTCCGACCCAAGACCGCATCTGATCCCATCAGCCGGCTTTCTCGACCGGACGCCGCATCACCGCACATACTGGACAGTCAACACAAGATTTTATTGGACGGCTGTCTCCGGCATCGACTGCGATATCCTCGCCGTCGACGAAGGGAAATATTACGGCGTTCAGGGATTCCCCACAACCCGCCACAGCTACTTCGACCCGCGCAAGAGCGGATACAAATTGATCGCAGGAGCGATACCAACGCATAACGAACAAAAGCCGGCGGAAGATAAAACCAAACGAAAAACGGACAAGAAAAGCGGCAACACAAACAGCACCGAACTATGGAGCAGCGACATACCTCTAACAGGCAAGGCGATAATCAAAGCCGGCGATACCGTATGCCTCGCGGGAACACCAATAGGGTTCCCGGATAATTCGTGGAAAAAGTATGTCGAATCCTACGAGCAGCGATCAGGAGGCATCCTCTGGCTCGCCTCTGCCAAAGACGGCACCAAAATCGCAGAATACAAACTCGACGCCGCCCCACGATGGGATGGCATGGCTGCCGTCAACGGTCGGCTGTTTATCACCATGCAGGATGGCTCGATCCGCTGCCTCAGCGGCCAATAGAATTTAATACGCATTGGGTAAATATTACGCCAAGACTTAACAGCCCCCGTTCGTCTTCGCTCAGAACTTGTCCCTTCGACGGGCTCAGGGCAGGCTCTGAGCTTGTCGAACGGAGCAGGCTCTTCGGGGCAGAACTGTTTTGTGTATTCCTGCTGCTAACTTTCGTGGCGTGCGATTTTT
>DAOVVQ010000106.1 GCA_030637065.1 Planctomycetota bacterium | reverse complement strand
CTACTTCATCGATACCGCCAGCGGCCTCTATATGAGCAGCGCCGACAACATCGAAGGCCCGTGGACCGAAGCAAAGCTCATGCTCAAAAAAACCGGATGGACCGAACCAGCCGCATACTGGGACGAAGAAGAGCATCAGGCCTACCTGATATGCAACTTCGGCAGGGAAAAACCCAACGAGAAGGTAAACTACCAGCGTATATTCAAGATGAGTTGGAACGGCCAGCGACTGCTCGACAAAGGCAAGGTCGTCTATAAAGGCGAAGGCGCAGAGGCAGCTAAAATATATAAGATAAACGGCGAATACTACATCTTCCTCGCCCAGTGGATAGAAGGCGACCGCAAGCAGGTTGTCCTGAGAGGCAAAAGCATCTACGGACCATACGAAAAACGGATCGTAATGGAAAAAGCCCCCTTTGCCCTCAGAAGCGTCTGCCAGGGAGCATTGATACAGGCCCGCGACGGCTCATGGTGGCTGACACACCAGTTGGTCCAGCACCGCGGCAATATCCCCGGCCACTTCGCAGGCCAAAGCTCCGAGCAAAGTTTCGAGGGCAGAAGCCAGTGGCTCGTACCCGTAAAATGGCAGGACGGCTGGCCCGTGGTAGGCACCGACCCCGATGGCAATGGAATAGGCAACACCGTAGCGGCATGGAAAAAGCCCATTGACGGCCACCCGATCGACGCCCCGCAGACGGACGACGAATTCGGCAGCGAAGAACTCGGCCCCCAGTGGGAGTTCAACCACAATCCCCGCGACAGCCGCTGGTCCCTGACCGAACGACCCGGCTGGCTGCGTCTGAAAGCGAACGTGCCGATCAATCAGGGCGGATTCTGGAACGCAAGTAACACTATCAGCCAGCGTCTGATGGGCAAAGGCAAAGGCGTAATAACCGCAAAGCTCGACATCAGCAAAATGCAGCCCGGCCAGCAGGCAGGCATGACCCGCCACAGCGGACAATACGTACTCTTAGGCATAAGCGTCGGCAAACTCGGCATAAAACGCCTCGTTTACAACAACAACGGCAAAACAACACTCGGCCCCGCGATCAAACAGGACGTAATATGGCTGAGCACAATAAACGACGCCAACATCGCCCATTACGAATACAGCCTCGACGGAAAAAACTTCAAAACATTCGGCGATCAGTTCCAGATCAAATTCGGAAGGTGGAGAGGAGACAGACCGGGATTCTACTGCTGGAACAACCTGAAACCAGAAGGCTGGATCGACATAGACTACTTCCACTACGACTACAACGGACCAAAACCATAATAACCCGTTTTGTAGGAAGCCAATAGCGGACAAAGCAAAGGATTGTCATTCCTGCGAAAGCAGGAATCCAGGAAAGTAACGAAGAGAGAATGGATTCCAAATCAAGTTTGGAATGACAAGAACAGACAGGATTGCAGATTGTAGGGTGGCCCTGGCCCACGCTGTTAACCTATAAAATCGAAAGGAACAAAAAGATGCCCGAAGCCGACACAACAAAAAAGGCCAAACAATATCACGAAAACACCCCCCAGGAAACACCCGGCTTCTTCCTCAAAGGTGCAGGACAACTCGACTGGGGAATGAAGAACCGCCTCTCGCGGATATTTAACCCCGAAACAGGCAAAACCGTAATGTTGGCCATCGACCACGGCTACTTCCAGGGCCCGACAACGGGACTCGAGCGGATCGACCTTAACATCGTCCCCTTAATGCCCTACGCCGACGCGATAATGCTCACACGCGGCATCCTTAGAACCGTAGTACCGTCAACATTAAACAAACCGATAGTAATGCGCTCCAGCGGCGGACCAAGCATCCTCAAGGAACTCTCCAACGAGCACCTCACCGTCGACATCGAAGACGCCATCCGAATGAACGTCGCCGCGATCACGCTACAGGTCTTCGTCGGAGGAGAATACGAAAGCCGCTCGATCCGCAACATGACCCGCCTTGTCGACATGGGCCTGAGATACGGAATACCCACCCTCGCCGTCACCGCGGTAGGAAAAGAAATGGTCCGCGACGCGAAATATTTCCGCCTGGCCTGCCGGATGTGCGCCGAATTAGGAGCACAAATGGTAAAAACATACTACGTCCCCGAAGGATTCGAGACCATCACAGCCTCGTGCCCGGTCCCGATCGTAATGGCAGGCGGCAAAAAACTGCCCGAACTCGAAGCCCTGACGATGGCATACAACGCGATACAGGGCGGAGCATCAGGTGTGGACATGGGCAGGAACATCTTCCAATCCGACGCACCCAGGGCAATGATCACAGCCGTAAGAAAAGTAGTACACGAAAACATGAAGCCAAAAGACGCTCTCGACCTCTTCTACGCACTGAAAAACAAGAAGGATTTGTAACAATGTCGTTGTTGTCTATTTTCTGTTGTCCCAGAGGTAGGCTTTTCCGGTCCACTCTCCTCCTGACCAGCCATGCCAGAGGCTTTAGTATTTAGTAGCAACCATCCACCTTGGCGATGCCTCGGTGGCTGCCACCCGTCGGTGTGGCAACGCCTGCCTCCTTCAAAAACACTGGCTCCATAAAAAAAGGCCCCACCAAACGGCAGGGCCTTTCGATTTTTGTCAGTCTTGTTGTCTTGATCAGGCTGGTACGACATTGGTCGCACATGGCCCTTTTTTGCCTTCTCCGATCTCGAACTCGACTTTTTGGCCTTCGTCGAGCGTGGCGTAGCCCTCCGTCTTGATCTCGGAATGGTGAACGAACAGCTCGTCGCCGCCGTCATCCGGGACCAGAAAACCAAACCCTTTACTCGCATTGAACCATTTTACTGTTCCTGTGCTCACTGGTACTTCTCCTTGGCCTGCATTCAGACCGATTAACAAATCTCCCATTATTGACTTACCTAAGCTATGCCCCTGAGAGAAAAAAGCGGCACGCTCAACAAAACTTAATTACAATTGTAATAGCCGATCGCAGGAATTCAAGAAAAATCCGGACTTTTTTTACAGCAATTTATTGGCTTTTCAGGCGAAAAACCGCCAAAGACCGCGGCTCTACTCCAACAAATCTCATTTCCCTGGCACGGTTTTAATTCTTGACAGTTCGCGGTGGCTTTTGTAAGGTTCATTGATGTTGTATGGGGGGGAATCTTGTTGCTTTAAGGCTTGTGTCCTCAGAGAAACCGCGTGGGCCAAGGCCCACCCTACAATACTCGCTTCGCCACGGCGAGCGGTGAGTGGCTTAAAAAAACATATTTTATGAAAGGTTGGGTTATGAGCAGGTTTGGTTTTTTGATTGGTGTGATCGTTTTGTTTGTTGCGGTTGGTTTTTGTGCTGATGGTCATGGTTCGGGTCGGGATCATGATCCTTCGTGGGATTCGCTTAAAGTTGCTGTTCCTGAGTGGTTTGTTGATGGTAAGTTTGGGATATATACTCATTGGGGTATTTACTCGGTTCCGGCTTATACTACTGAGTGGTATCCTCATGGGATGTATATGAAGGATGGGTTTCGTAATAAGGATTTTTACGGCTGGCATACGGAGCATTTTGGTCCGCCGGAGGAGTTTGGTTATAAGGATTTTATCCCGATGTTCAAGGGTGAGAAGTTCGATGCCGAGGATTGGGCGGAGCTTTTTGAGCAGGCGGGTGCGAAGTTTGCCGGTCCGACAGCCGAGCATCATGACGGTTTTGCGATGTGGGACAGCCGTTTGACGAAGTGGGATTCGGCGGATATGGGGCCGATGGTCGATGTTGTCGGCAAGTTGGAGAAGGCGATAAAGAAGCGGGGGATGAAGTTTGTTACGTCCTTTCACCATGCCCGTAACTGGTTCTATTATCCGCATGAGGGCGATTTCGATACGAATGACCCTAAGTATGCGTATGTCAGCAGTATCTATGGGCC
This sequence comes from Planctomycetota bacterium, assembly GCA_030637065.1. Lineage (GTDB taxonomy): Bacteria > Planctomycetota > Phycisphaerae > Sedimentisphaerales > Anaerohalosphaeraceae > DAOVVQ01. The sequence goes on along the minus strand of DAOVVQ010000106.1, from coordinate 7,434 downwards.
GATCCATGAGGAGGGCGAATCGCCGAGTAAGGAGTATCTTGAGGATTGGAAGGCTCGGATCGTCGAGGTGATCGATAAGTACGACCCGGACCTCTTGTGGTTTGACGGCGGATGGGGGCGCGGGGATTTTGATCCTTATAAACGGGACTTTATGCGGTACTATTACGGGCGTGCGGCGCGGGCCGGCAAGGAGGTCGGTGTGACGTATAAGGGTAGCGATCTGCCTTTTGGTACGGGTATTCTGGATTATGAGCGCGGGCGAAGCGAGGAGATCACGGAGCGGACGTGGCTTACGGACACTTCGGTGTATCAGAATTCGTGGGGGTATATTGAGGGTATCAAATATTATTCGGCGGACTGGCTGATCGATGAGCTGGTGGATATCGTCAGTAAGAATGGTGTGATGCTGCTGAATGTCGGGCCCAGGCCCAACGGCGAGATACCTGGGCAGGCGCGGGGGGTGCTGCTGGATATGGGCAGGTGGCTCAGGGTTAACGGCGAGGGGATCTACGGGACGCGTCCGTGGGCGGTCAGTGGCGAAGGGCCGACGAAGGTTGCCGGCGGGACGAGGGTCAGGCGGCAGGAGGATTATACGGGGCAGGATATACGGTTTACGACGAAGGATGGGGCGGTGTATGCGATCTGTCTTGCTCAGCCGGGTGAGAAGGTCACTATTGAGTCGATGGGGTCGGAGTCGAAGCTGCTCTCGGGTGAGATATCGGCTGTGACGATGCTGGGTGGTAAAGGGAAACTTAAATACTCGCGCAAAGAAGGCGGCTTGGTCGTGACGCTGCCGGAGGAACGGCCCTGCGATTACGCCTGTGTACTGAAGGTTTTGGTTAAATAGGAGTGAATATCGAATGTTAAAGGGTTGGGCGGTTTTCGTTGTTGTAATGTCTGTTGCGGTGGGCTGGGGGTCTGGGGCGGAAAAGGTGTCTGACCCCTTTAATTCAGGGGTGCCTGCTTATACGCTTTATGCTATTGCTTCGGGCGATAATAGTGGGGTTTCGGACGAGGATTTGAGGGGGCTTGCTACTCAGTTTTCGTTTGTTTACGGCAAGTTTTCTCAAGAGCAGATGGACAGGATGCGTGAGATCAATCCTAAGTTCCGGGTTCTGGATTACATCAATACCTGGAATATTGGCGGGTCCGATATGCAGCCGTATGCGGAGGGGAGGAGGGGCGATCTTGAATACTATCTGGTTGGCTTTCTGACGCGTGATATTGGCGCCGGCCAGCGGCGTATTGGGATCAAGGCGTTTTTCGATGACTATCCGCCTCGTTTGCGGGCGAGCACTATCGAGGGTGATATTTCATCGACGGATCGGTCGAGACCGGCTGGGGCTAACTATGTTACCTGGCTTCGCATTGGCGATGAGCTGATGCGGATCGAGGATTTCGATGCCGAGACGCTTGCGGCTACCGTTACTCGCGGGTTTGACGGGACTGAGGCTATAGCTCACGAGGCCGGCGAGGCGGTCTGTCATCCGACTTACAGTTCCAACGGTGTTCCCGGCGATCCTAAGGGTGAATTCGTTAACAGGGAGGGTTGGCTTTGTTACATTGCCGATCCGGCTTCGACGCTGCGTTGGGACATGCTTCGCGATTTGACGTTGGAGCGGGTTGGGAGAGGTTATGACGGTGTGTGGATCGACTGTCTGGGGTCGATTTCTTTTGGCGCTGTCGATGTTTTTGCAAAGAATGTCAATTCGAAACGCACGCACAGACGGTCCGACGAGGGGGTTATGGAGGGCTGGGGTGAGGCGAGTTATCACCGTCGCGTGTGGAATTTCCGTGAGAATAGGCCTTACGACTACAACGATCATCGGGAGTATTGCGAGATCGGGCTGACTCGGGCCTATCGGGAACTCGAGCGGGAATTGGGCTATGTTCCGATGATCTGCGCGAACAATATTGGGCCGGGCTATTATCCGCAAATGGGGGATCGTAAGCGTTACATGATGAGTACCGAGGTTAAGCCGCGTGGGCTGGATGCCTATTGCATGGAGGGATTTGTCGGCGGGATAGGGAATGAGCAGTTCGATAGTTTTCTTCGCGACAAAAGCTCGCGGCGCGGGCCTACTATGGTAGACGCCGACGGCTGGCGGGTTCAGGTTGGGATCCTGATGGATGCGTATCAGGACGGTCTGTGTGCTGCGCCGATGATGACGCAGGCTGGGTGGAAGACGCGATTGTTTGAGGTTTATGGCGACGAGATGCGTCAGGCGTATGAGCTTTATGCCTATGCTTCGTTCCTGTTGGCGGTCGAGAAGGACGCCCCAGCCATGTTGGGCCGTCCGGCGTTTGGCGGGCAGGGCCGACAGCGGCGTGTGAAGATCTACCCGCATTATTACTGGCCGATCGGCGAGCCGGCTGAGACGAAGAAGGAGCTGGAGGGCTATCGCGCGGCAGGCCATGTGTCGTATTGGCGCAGGTTTTCCAACGGACTGGTCATCGTCAATCCGTCAGGCGGTAGCGACAATGGTATCGTGATCGATCCGCCGCTTATCGATCCGGCGACGGGAAAGAAGGTTCGGTCTGTCGATCTGCCGGCGAATAGCGGGAAAATGCTGCTGGGAGAATTTGTTGTACCGAGAATTTAATGTACCGGGTACATTTATTTGTGAGAATTTATTGTACCCGGTACGTTTATTTGGGGTTGCTTGCATATCAGTCTTTGCTGTGGTATACTTTGTTGTCCATTTCAATTGCGATCCGGCGGAAAGGCAGTTACGCGTGAAAATACACAGAACGGTGAGACTATTCTTTGTCCCGTTATTCAGGCGAGGCGTCGGCTTGGGAGCGGGGGGGCCGAGGGCAGGATGGTTGGGGGTGAACTTTCCGGTTACATTGGTTTTCCTTTTGGCGGCAGGGGGGTGGCTTTTGCCTGCGGAGGTGTTGGCGGCGGATTGGCCTGTGTGGATGGGGCCTGGTGGTCGAAATGCCTCGGTGGAGGTTGGTTTGCCCGCGAGTTTTGATCCGAGCGGGGAAGATGGCTCTGAGACCGGGCGTAATGTTAAATGGTCGGCTCGTCTTGGGATGGCGGTGTACGGATGCCCGACGGTCTCTAAGGGGAAGGTTTTCGCAGGGACGAGCATTGAAGCTGTCCGCGGCGATAAGCGTTTTTCGAAGGTGATCGGTGGGGTGGTTGTGTGCATGGAAGAGGCGACGGGCCGGGTGATCTGGCGGCTGGTGACTCCGGAGCGGCAGGATGGATTTCCCGAAAATACGGTGATGACCCAGCAGAGATGGGGGATCTGCTCGTCGCCTACGGTCGAGGGCGACCGGTTATATGTGGTCAGTAACGGCGACGATGTTTTGTGCCTGGACATAGAGGGGATGGCTAACGGCAATGACGGGCCGTTTAAGGATGAGGCCCGGTTTATGGCTGGTGCCGGCAAGGATCCGGTCAAACTTACGGAGGCTGACGGCGATATTATCTGGCGGTACGATATCCCGCGGGAGTTGTCGGTCGCTCCTCACGATGTGGCGAGCTGCTCGATGATCGTTCATGACGGCGTGGTGTACACGAGCACGTCGAACGGTGTGGGTAAGGATCACCCGGCTGGGCTGCTAAAGCCGGATGCGCCGAGTTTTATTGCGCTGGATGCGCAGACGGGGAGGCTGCTGGCGGTCGACGATCTGGACATTGGCAGGGATATCTGGCATACGCAGTGGTCCTCGCCTTCTATTGGGAAGGTTGGCGGTAAGACGCTGATCCTGTTGGGCGGCGGCGACGGGGTTTGTTACGCTTTTGAGGCGTTTTCACGAGCGGGGCTAAAGAGCGGCGATGGGCCGGGGCGTCTGAAAACCGCCTGGTCGTATGACTGCAACCCGCCGCGATACCGGTTCCGCGATGGTAAAGAGATCCCCTATTACAACGGGGATGTGCGGAAATTCAGGAACCTGCGAAGAAGGCGACAGGATACGACGGGGTTTAATTCCGGTGACGGCGATTACGTCGGCCCCAGCCAGATCATCGCCACGCCGGTCTTTCACGACAATCGCGTGTATATCCCGATCGGCCAGGACCCCGCTCACGGCTATGGGGCCGGGATGCTGCATTGTATCGACGCGACGAAGGCGGGCGACATTACGAAATCGGGGCGGATTTGGACATACAACAAGATCGGACGGACGATATGCACGGTCTCGGTTGCCGGCGGGTTGGTGTATGCGGCGGACCTTGAGGGGCGGCTTTATTGCCTGGACGCTGCGACGGGCAGGCAATACTGGATCCACGATACGAAACACGAGACGTGGGGCAGCCCGCTGATCGCCGACGGCAAGATATACTTAAATACGAAGCTTTCCTTCTGGATACTGGCGGAGGGCAAGAAGAAAGAGGTGCTGTTTAGTTGCCGGCAGGGGAGCGAGTGTGCCCCGATCGCCGCCAACGGTGTGGTCTACACGGTGCTGAGAGACCATTTGTATGCCCTGAAGGAAGGCGGTTGAGTTGCAGGTAAATCGGCTGGGGTGAAAAGGCCTTTTTCGTTGGGCTATGCACCGGTATAATTTTAGCGATATTTACGTCAAGGAGATTGGTATGAGAGACAGGCTGATCGTTATTCTTGGATTGTTTGCGGTTTTGTTTTCCTGCCCGGCGGGTGCGGGAAAGGCTGATGGGATTCTTGACCAAACCGGTGTTCGAGGCGGATTGATCGTTCATGTCGGATGCGGCGGCGGCAGGCTGCTCGCCGGTCTTGGAGCGGGTGACGGGTACATTCTTCACGGTCTGGAAACCGACCCAGCCAGGGTCGACAGCGCCCGTAAACGGCTCCTGTCCGAGGGGCTCTATGGCAAGATATCGGTCGACCTCTTCGACGGTGAGACGCTGCCCTACGCCGAAAATCTTGTGAATCTGGTCATCGTTGACAGCCCGCAGATCAAGATGCCTCGTCGTGAGATCCTGAGGGTTCTGGTTCCCAACGGCGTCGCCCTTATTAACGGGCGAAAGGTCGTAAAACCGATCCCCGGCGAGATCGATCAGTGGAGCCATTTCGAGCACGGTCCGGAGAATAATGCCGTTGCCGCTGATACTGTCGTCGGTCCTCCGCGGCATTTGCAGTGGGTGGCGGGTCCTCGGTGGCTTCGGACACATGAAGAGCCATCCGGCATAACCTCGATGGTCACAGCCGGCGGGCGGCTCTTCTACACGCTCGACGAAGGGCCGATCGGGATATCGGATTCGCGGATGCCGGAGAAGTGGTCGCTGATCGCCCGCGATGCCTTTAACGGGATACAACTCTGGAAGATGCCGCTACCGAACTGGGGGTGGCAGACGTTTAGGAGCAGCCTTAAGGAGGAGTATCCGGGCTATGAATGGATAAAGACCGGGGGGCTCAGGACCAAGTATCCGCCGGATTATCTAAGGCGGATGGTTGCCGATTCCAGGCGACTTTACTTTACCCTTGGCAATACGGCGCCGGTAAGCATTATTGATGCGGCCCGCGGTTCGGTGATCGCGGTTTGCGACGGGTCGGATAATCCTAAGAAACTGCTGCTCTGCGATGGCGTCCTGTGCGTTCAATTAACCGACGGCATTTGCGGCTATGACGCTGCCAGCGGCAGAAAGCTCTGGAAGAAGAAGGTTTCCGACACCGCATCGATCGTCGCCGGCGGCAGGAGCCTCCTGTATCATAACAATGAGCAGAGGCTGTATTCCGTTGACCTGAAGACCGGCAGGTATATATGGACCTCCAAACTTGAGGTGGCTGGGGATCTGAAGATATCCGACGGCAAGGTTCTTTCGGTAGCCGGATCCAATATGCAGGTCCTCTCTCTGGACAGCGGCAGGAGTATATGGTGCAATAAGAAGGGCGACGGCAAGATTAAGGTCAAGACCAGTTCTGGTTACTTTGCCGGTTATTATATTATTGACGATACGATCTGGGCCGGCTACAGGGGCGAGCGGTTTGATTTTAATACGGGCGAGAAGCTCGAGCCTCTGGGTGTTGAGAATTTGTGGAGTCCGCAGCATCACCATCGATGCTACCCGAACAAGGCCACGAGCCGTTATATCATCGGGGCGATGGAGGGGCTGGAGTTTCTCGCCCTGACAGATGACAGCCATTCGCGAAATAACTGGCTCCGCGGGTCGTGTGGGATGGGGATCATGCCGGCAAACGGGATGACATATGTCCCGCCGGATCAGTGCTTCTGCTCGCCGGGGGTAAAGCTCCTCGGCCTAAATGCCGTTATCGCGGCAAGAGACTTTCCCGAAGTTGAGCCGGCAAACAAACGTCTGCACAAAGGCCCGTATTACGGCAGGGACGCCGGTGATCATGAAAAGCCGCAGTGGCCCGCCTATCGCCATGACTCTCTTCGCAGTGGTTCGGCTCCGGTTAAGGTTTCGTCGAGGCTGACAAGTTCGTGGCAGCTTAAGCTCGACGGATCCATCACCCAGCCGGTCGTCTCGGGCAATAAGCTCTTTATCGCGTCGGGCGATACGCACACCGTCTATGCGGTAAACACCGACACGGGCAAAAAATTCTGGAGTTTTACGGTTGGCGGCAGGGTCGATTCGTCGCCGACACTTTATAAGGGCCTTGTCCTCTTCGGGTGCGGCGACGGTAATGTTTATTGTCTGCGTCAAAGCGACGGCGGGCTTATGTGGAAGTTCCGGGCCGCTCCGCATCGGCGATTGATCCAGTCGTTCGGCCAGCTCGAATCAGCATGGCCGCTGAACGGCTCGGTGCTCATCTTAGACGGTCTTGCCTACGTCTCAGCCGGTCGCTCGACCTACCTCGACGGCGGCTTGTACCTCTATGCCATCGAGCCTTCGACCGGAAAGGTCGTCTATCAGCATCAGGAGCTTGGGCCTTATGAGGACCATGCGATCGATTTCGGCCATTCATTCTGGAGCGAGGGGTCGCGAAACGATGTGCTGGTAAGCGACGGCGAATCGATCTATATCATGCAGCTTAGATTCGATAAAAAGCTCCGGCCCGCCCCGGCCAAAACCGAATCTCTTCTGGGCGACCGCAAGCTGGGGCGCCGCGTATTCAGCACAGCCGGTTTTCTCGACGGCGATTGGTACAACCGGGCCTTCTGGATGCACAGTAATATCTGGCCGGGCTTTTACTTAGCCAACCAGGCCTCTAACAGCGGTCAGTTGCTGGTCTTCGATGAAAAGACCACCTACGGCATAAAGTCCTTCTGGACGCGGAACCGGCACACGCCGATGTTCTTTCCGGATACGAGGGGCTATCTGCTGTTTGGCAATGACAGCGACAACGAGCCGATCCTTGTCGGGCGCGATGAGGGGACGCCGGTGACATGGCTGCCGGAATTTAATATGAACAAGAGCGGCGAACCAAAAACGCGGTGGGGACCCGAACTTGGTGGCGCCCCACGGCTTAGCAGCGTGGAGGCCTACACCTATAACAAAGATAAGGGTGTCGGTTTTACCAGCGTTAAGCCGCCGGGGTGGTT
>DAOVVQ010000282.1 GCA_030637065.1 Planctomycetota bacterium | reverse complement strand
TGGATCAAACACGTTCACATCAAAGACGCACTGCGGACCGATACGCCCGGGACATGGGGTGCTGAGGTTGCATGGGGCGACGGGCAGGTCGATATGGACGGATTTTTAGGTGCGCTGAAAGAGATCGGGTTCGCCGGGACGATAGCCATCGAACGCGAAGCCGGAGACGATCGGCTAAATGATATCCGGCAGGCTGTCGAGCGGCTTGTCGGGTTTCAGGGATGAATAAATGTCAGTAAATTTGAAAGGAGCGGCTATATGAACAGGAAAGTGCAGACCGAACTATCGGCAATGATGTTTCTTGAGTTCTTTATCTGGGGAGCGTGGTTCGTCACATTGGGCACGTATCTGGGCAAGGGTCTGAGCTTTGACGGCTCGGACATCGGAAAGGCGTACAGCGCGATGCCGTGGGGAGCGATTATCGCCCCGCTGTTCGTCGGGATGATCGCGGACCGTTTCTTTTCGGCGCAAAAGGTCATGGGGATCCTGCATCTGTTGGGCGGGGCCGTGCTTTATTACGCGACTACGGTTCGTGACCCCGGCATGTTCTTCTGGGTCGTCCTGATCTATGCCCTTTGCTATTACCCCACGCTTGCCCTTGTTAACGCGATCTCTTTTAACCACATGGAAAACACGGAAAAGCAGTTCCCTGTCATCCGGGTCTTCGGCACGCTCGGCTGGATAGTCGCGGGGCTGGTTGTCGGTTTTGCAGGGGTTGAAGCTACCGCGATCCCGATGAAGATCGCCGCTTACGTCTCGATAATACTTGGCATTTATTCGTTTTTCCTGCCCGAGACGCCGCCGAAATCGTTGGGGCAGAAGGTGACCGTAAGCGACGTGTTGGGGCTTAAGGCGCTTGCTCTGATGAAGGACAGGTCCTTTGCCGTCTTCGCCTTAAGTTCGCTGTTGATCTGCATTCCGTTGGCCTTTTATTACAACTTTACGAATCTGTTCCTCAATGAAAGTTCGGTAAGCAACGCAGCCGGCAAAATGACCTTAGGCCAGATGTCGGAGGTGTTTTTCATGCTGGTTATGCCGTTTTTCTTTGCCAGGCTTGGTGTAAAGAAAATGATGCTGTTCGGCATGTTGGCATGGGCGGTCCGTTATCTGCTCTTTGCGTTCGGCAATTCGACGAGCCTGGTTATGATGTATTACACCGGCATTCTTCTGCACGGTATCTGCTACGACTTCTTCTTCGTGACCGGCCAGATATACGTCGACAAAAAGGCTCCGAAGGAAATGCAGGCCAGTGCACAGGGCCTTATCGCGCTTATAACCTACGGCGTGGGAATGGTGATAGGGGCCCTGATATCGGGCATCGTGGTTGAAAAGTATCAGGTCATGCAGGATGCACAGATTACCGGGCATCACTGGAAGACGATCTGGATCATACCGGCGGTGATGGCCTTTGTCGTCATCGCATTGTTTGCGATATTATTTAAGGAAAATGCAGCTAACGAGGAGGCTGAAAGTGCAGCGGAATAAGACCAAACGAAGACAAAACAGTGTATACGTCGCAACATTTGCAATGGTTTTTGTTCTGCTGTTGCCGGCTAACATTACTTTGGCGGCGAAGGGCGGGCAGGATAAGGCCTCTCGTAGCGGGTCCGGGAAAAAATCCGCCGATGCACGGCAATCCGGGTGGATATCGCTTTTTAACGGCAAGGACCTTAGCGGCTGGGCCAGGCATGAGAATCTGCCGGGCCACGGTGTTTTCGGGAAGTGGTATGTCGAGGACGGCGCGATCGTTGGTAAACAGGAACCGCCGGGCAAGGGTGGTTTTTTGACCACGGCTAAGGAATTTGAGAATTTCGAGCTTGAGTTTCAGTTCCAGATCGAGTGGCCGTTTGACTCGGGTGTGTTTCTTCGCACCGGCGCTGGCGGCAAGAGCCATCAGGTTACCATCGACTATCGTGATGGCGGTGAATTTGGGAAGATCTATCTGCCCTGGACGCAAAATGCCGTCCATCTGAGCCCTGAAGGCATGAAACATTACAACAAGGGCAAATGGAACAATATGCGAATCTTTTGTGCGGGCGAGCCGGCCCTTATCCAGGTCTGGCTAAACGATACGCTTATTACGAACTTTCAGCATACGCATAAGACCACTAAGGGTGTGCCGCCCAAAGGGACGCTGTCGCTGCAGGTTCATCCCGGCGGGAAGGGCTACGATGACAAGTCCGTAAAATTCAGGAATATAAAGATTCGCCCGCTGCCAGCCCTGTACGAGGGTTTTGTGCCGCTTTTTAACGGTATCGACCTGACCGGGTGGACCGGCGATACTGAAAACTATCCGGTCGAGGATGGTCTGCTCGTCTGCCGCGGCAAGAACCTGTATACCGAGGGGCGGTTTAGCGATTTTCATTTGAAGTTCCGGTTTCAGCTCACCGAAGGCGCTAATAACGGCTTGGGCGTTCGCATGGAAGAAGGTGCCCACGCCGCCTATGACGCTATGGAACTGCAAATCCTCGACAATACCGCCGAGCGCTACGCCAAAATCAAACCCTACCAGGCCCACGGCTCTATCTACGGAGTGGTCCCCGCCAAACGCGGGGCTCTAAAGCCCGTTGGCCGGTGGAATACTCAGGAGGTCATCGCAGTCGGAAGCCAGATCAAGGTCATCGTAAACGGTCAGACGATCGTTGATACGGATATCGCGGAGGCAGCAAAGAAACCAACACCGGACGGAAAAAAACATCCGGGACTGAAACGCACCGAAGGACACCTGGCATTGCTCGGCCACGGTTCGGTCGTCAAATTCAAAGATATTCGCATCAAGAACTTGACAGCGGAAAAGTAATACCGCTTGTCAAAGCCAACCCGCATCAGGGGAGTCTTTTTACTCGGATGTTCTTATAATAGACTTTGCTTTGGGGGTCGTGCCCCTGCAGGGCGAAGGTGCCTTTGCCTAATCGCCGCTCGAACTTATCCGAGAAGGCCTCCTGGCCCTGGGGCTCGGTAAAGTCTATCTGGGTCTTGCCGTCAACCTTCGTAATGACGCGATTTCCATTAACGATTATGTGCATGGTGAACCACTGATCGTCTTTGACGGGCGCTTCGAGGACATTTTCCACACCGTAGAGGCTGGCGGTCCTCTTGTAGTCCTTATGCGTGTTATTGACCTGGACCTCGTATCCGGATCTCGGCCAGGCCTCTTTCTGATAGCGTGTGTGAAAATAGATGCCCGAATTGCTGCCCGGTGTGGTCATGATATCGGCCTTGAACTCGAAGTTCGTGAAGGGTTTGTCGTCGCCAACGTAAAAGAGGTGGCTTCGGGGGCCGTGACAGACCAGCTTGCCGTCTTGAACCTTCCATGTCTCAGGATTCTCGGCGGCAACCTTCCAGCCGCTAAAGCTCTCTCCATCGAACAGATTGACCCATCCGTCGGCGTTTTGCGTTTTGGCGGGGGAGGAACAGCCCTGAAGAACGATCACAATCAAAACTAATGGTGTCCATAATCCGGTCTTTTTCATGAGTTTTGCCCTTTCTTGGGTTAAAATCGCACATTGTGACGCTCGACATTTGAGTGATCACAGGATAGAGACCATGTTAGCCCAGCGAAAAGGTGTTGTCAATGGCCTGCGGTATGGCCAATATTGGCTCTGAAAGGGCAACTTTGCGAATGACTGGGCTTGCGGAGGTTATTGTGGACGCTGCTTGGATGGAATGCGGCGGAAATTAATAATGACTTGTAAAGACGGGTTTTTTGGGGTATAATTATTGACAGTGGTGGTTGTCAGATGCGTGAGATGCGAAAGTAGTGGTAATTTTTGCGTTAATTTGACAATCGTGTGTAACTTTTTGCGGCTCTGGACGTCTTATTAGTAATGGCGGAATGTGGATTTGTGCCGAACCGAGGCTGATGCGGTGGTATGGTCAGCTTTGGCGGCGGTAGAAGGGAGAGATTCATGCCGGGCGTGTTTGAAAGGAAGCTGCGGGAGGTTCGCTTGCGATGCAGTGTTAATGTGCTGCTGGAGCAATGCGGGCGGGTTCTCGTCTGGGCTGGTATTGTCGCGACAGCGGCGATTCTGGTCGAGCGACTCTTTGCTATTGAGACGATCACCAACTGGACGGCCTGGTGTCTTGGCGGGGCGGCGGCGGTTGTTGCTGTCGGGCTGTGGCGGATTGGCGCTCCGTCCCGGATGCAGGTTGCGTTGCTGGTCGACGAGCGGCTCAAGCTGCATGAGCGATTCAGCACGAAGCTGGCGATGGCCGACCTTGACGATGCGTTTGCCCGGGCCGCCTGTCAGGAGGCTCAGGATAAATCCACTCTTGTCAATCCCAAGAGGCATTTTCCCGTGGAGGCTTCGCAGCGGTGGGTTTATGCCAGCGGTACGTGGCTGTTGGTGGCGGTTTTGGTGATTTTTCTGCCGCAGAAGGACCTGTTGGGCTTTCTTAAGAAGCAGGAGGCTCAACAGAAGCAGGCCCTGGATTTGCAGCTTGCTGTAACGGACATTAAAGAGAGCACCGGTGACGTTAAACTTGCGATAAAGCAGCTTGGCGATCCGGAGCTAACCAGCAGTCTGGAGCAATTAGAGGCGATGGGGCAAGACGCCCAGCCGGAGGCAGCCAAGCGGCAGGTGATCCGCAAACTCGGCGACCTTGCCGATAAGGTCAAGAAGATGCAGACTGATGTGCAGCTTGATTCGGTACAATTGATGCAGGAGATGCTCAAGCAGCTTCGCGGCTCGCCGCAGGCTTTTTCTCAACAACTGAGCCGTGCCCTTGCCAAGGGCGATTTTTCCCAGGCAGCCGACCTTATGCGGCAGTTTCAAAGGCAGTTGGAAAAAGGGGATATGTCTAAGGAGCAGCAAGAAGCCCTTTCGCGGCACTTGCAGGACCTTGCCGCGGAGCTCGAGCAGTTGGCACAGAAGACTCGACAGCTCACCGATG
>DAOVVQ010000192.1 GCA_030637065.1 Planctomycetota bacterium | reverse complement strand
AGCAGTTTATCCATTGGTATAATTTCTCCCGTCACCCGCCGCCGACAAAACGAATAAGCTCGACCGACTGGCCGGCGGTAAGTTTTGTAGAGGCGAAGTTCTTGCGCTCGACGATCCTGCCGTCAACCTCAGCGACCACCGTCGCCTCGTTAACGCCCATCCGCTCTAACAACTGCCGCAAGTCCTGCGGGAGCGGGCCGTCGGAAAAATGCCTTTCTTTACCGTTTACGGTTAGCACTTCACTCATCTGTCACCTGCACCTGTCATAAAAAAAAGACGCACCCGGCACCCCTGACAATCGATTATTTAACCATAATGCCATTGTAGTAGCGAAGTGGAAAAAAGCAAGAGAATAGCGCCCGCCCGCGGAATGCGGTCTGTATGACTGGAAACGCGTGCTGGGAGGGCGGGAGTGAATATCGAATATTGAATGTCCAATTTCGACTTTCGAAGTTGTCGAATCGCTTCGCGATGCTGTTTAAATAGATCCCTCCGCTCGCTTCGCTCGGTCGGGATGACGGCTGGGAGCTTTGCTCGGTCGGGATGATATATCAGCAGCGGTTGGGGCGACGGGTGGCAGCCACCGAGGCATCGCCGAGGTGGATGGTTGCTATTCGAAGCGGGGACCGCCCCACCTGACTAACACCGCTCTTTAGAGCGACGATCAGCCCCACCTGACTAACTCCGCTCTTTAGAGCGGAGACCAGCCACAATAACTCCCCCCAAAAAAGGGCTTTAGCCCTGCAAGCAACTACCCACCCTGCCACTTAATTAGCGAACCGCATGGGTAACAAGTTACCCATCCTACGAACTTCGGTCGGCTGGGGGCGGTGGATCGGGTTTTTTATCGGTCTTTGAGAAATCTTCATAAAAACTTCATTTTTCTTTCTTCCTGGTTTGGTGGTGGGGGTTTTATTTCTTATCTTTTTGTTAGCAGGCATGAGTTGCTCTTTGACAGTTACACAAAAAGTTAATACTGGTGGTTAACCGTAGTAATGAAACTTCAGTCCCTTTGGGGCTTCGAAGCGAAGAACTTTAGTTCTCCACGGTTACGCATCAGTACTTCAAAGAAATTGTGATTTGGAAGAATGGTAGAAAAGCGTTTTGATTGGTTCAAAACCGATACCGAAAAGCAAAATTATTTGATTGGGAGACGTAAAATGAAGACAAGAATGAAAAAGGGGTTTACGCTGGTCGAAATTCTGATCGTGGTCGTCATCCTGGGTATCCTGGCAGCGATCGTGATCCCCCAGTTCAGCTCCGCAAGTGAGGACGCGAGCATCAACCGCGTGAAGCAGGATCTGCAGACGGTACGGTCACAGATCCAACTCTACAAGATCCAGCACCTTGGCAGAATTCCTACTGCGACTACGTTCGATGCCCACATGACAGGTTATACGTTTGTTACTGACCTTGCTGCTGACGTCTCGACTGCTGTCGCCGGTGCCACCGGTGCGTTGGGGCCCTATCTCCAGCAGTTGCCTTCAAATCCCTTCGCGACTGCTAATCCCACGGCCATAACCGGTGGGGCCACCGATGGCTGGAGCTACAATGCGACAAGCGGTACATTCGATGCGATACAGGGGAGTTGCGCCACTGACTTGGCGACGTTCTAACGAGATCCTTTGCAATACTGCAAAAAAGTCAAAGCCGATCAGGGCGGACGTTAAGTCCGGGCCTGGTCGGCTTTTTTTTATGTAATTAGAATGGAAATGTGTGGGCATAAAATTTAAGAATAATGTGTGATATTTGAGCGGCTGGTGTGATTATTTATTATTATTTATAAGTAGAAGGATTGATGGTTTTAATAGACGGGAGACGAGTTATGAATAGTAAACACGGATTAACGTTATCGGAGAATCTTATTCTGGTGGGCATCTTTTGTATTGTTGCCGCCATTGCCGGGCCCCGTTTCAGCCGGGCCCAGTCGGAGGCGAGGCTTACCGATATGGTCAGCGATCTCCAGACGGTCCGCTCGCAGATCGAGCTTTACCGCATTCAGCACGATGACATGCTGCCCGGCCAGAAGGAACGCGGCGGCGACATTCTCGAAGAGGATTTTGTCGCTGATATGACTACCGCGTCAGCCGGCGGTCTTGGGCCTTATCTCAAGGAGATCCCTGTAAACAGCTTTAACGGCTTAAGCAGTATCACGTGCGTTAACCAGCGCGATGCCAGGCCCAACGGCCAGGAAGGTACCGGATGGTGGCTAAATGCCGCGACAGGTATGTTCCACGCCGGCGATTCGACCTTTCACGCCGAGTATTAGACCGGCGGCGGGTTGATGGACCGGGCCGGCGAGGTGTTTTAGCGGTGCGGCTGATACGCAATTCCATGAGGGCAATATCAGAGGCAGACAGATGAAGCTGCGGTATCACAATCGAAAGGGTTTTACGCTCATAGAGGCTACGCTTGCGATAGTCCTCCTGGGTATGGCTGCGTCGAGTGTGCTGCTGCCCTTTGCCTCGGGTGCGGCCCTGCATATCGAAGGTGCGAGGATAACCCTTGCCGCCAATGTCGCTTCGGACCTGCTCGAGGAGATCGTAAACACGGATTATGACGACATGGAATTGCTCTACTGGGCTCCCGAATTCGAAGGGTATGTAATGGACGCCAGCGGCAATTTCTTCAGCGATCCTGCATACGCCAGCTTCTCACGCCATGTGACGTATCAGCCCGCTGTTATTGCCGGCGTCGACCTGACGCGGGTAACCGTTTTCGTATACGACAACGGTGACTATGCTGTTGAGATGAGTGTTCTGGTGGGCCGCTAATGAGAAAGCATTCGATACATAAGCATATTTCGAGGAAGGGTTTTACCCTTGCCGAGTTGCTGGTGGGTATGATGGTTGGCTCTATCATCCTCTCTGCGGTCGCTGCGCTGGCGTTTGCCCTGAGTTCGGCGGAGGCCGCTACCGATAATATGAGCGAGAAGAAGGCTGTCCTGCGATTTACAACGTTCAGGATATCCGATCGGATAAAGTACAGCAATCAACTGCTGTCGGCGTCGGCAACGCAGCTTGACTTCTGGTCCGACGACAATGCCGACGGGATAATTGACGTTTCCGAGCAATTTTCCATAAAGACCGATGTGTCGGCGAATTCGCTTATTCTCAGCGATCAGCAGGGCGATTTTACGCTCCTGGCCGATTGTTACAATGTTCAGTTTTTGCTCGATGCACTCGACCCTCAGGCGGCGAGGCTTGTCAGCATTATGTTCGACCTGACCGAAGAGGGGACCGAGCACAACTATCAGATCCGCGCTGCGCTCAGAGCTTCGGCGGAGCATTATGCAGGTGGAGGTTGATTTTAGATAATGAAACGAAGATTCCGTAAAAATTCGAGATCCGGTGTGGCGCTGCTGGTGGTTCTGTTTGTCGTCATGGCTGTGACTGTAATCTCGATGAGATTCATAGCCCGCGCGAGCATGGTCCTTGCCTGCGGTGAAAACGCCGTCAGCCGCTGCCAGACGGACTACCTGGCGCAGTCGGCCCTTACGCACGCAAAGGCCCTTATCGTCAGCCCCGACAACGCAACGCCCCTGGGCGCATGGGCGGGGGCGGGCATACAGATCGACGCTGAAAGCTCTGATTATTACGATCTGACCATATTCGACCCCGTACTCGAGGTTGTCGATCCCAACGCAGCCGATGTTTACAGCTATGGCATTCAATGCAGCGCCTACATACTGGTCGGCGGCCAGAGGACGGCCCAAACCAACCTCGACGCCACATTGCGTTTCGACACCGCAACGACGACAGCATTCTATAAGTCCATCAAGAGAAACTAATTACCGGAAACAAGGCCCGATCCAAGTCCGATAACGGAATGTTTCTATGCGCCAATAACTTATATTGCAAAACAGAGAGGCATCGTGACTGGCATCCTGCATTTTCGTTGTAAACGGCAGTTAAGGTCAGGTGATGATGATTGTAGCGACAGTAACGAGTGGGGGGTTAAGCGACCTTTGGTTTTGGGGTCATAAAGGCCTGTGCGGACGCCGGTTGTGGGGGGTTTCGGGCCGGCTGGGCGCGAGTTGGTCCTGCTGGGGCGGATTTGCGTCTTATAACGCTTTGGAGCTATTTACGACACGCGTAAGCGATTAAGACGGTATGCCCTGATGACGACAAAGAACTGGAGTTAGTGCCTAATCACTGCACTGAGGAACTATAGAGAGGTGATAAAATGGCGACTTTTACGCGAAAAAAATTCGAGGGTGGCAGCGGAGGTTTCACTCTCATCGAGATTATTATGGTAGTGGTCATATTGGGCATCGCCGCGCTGGCGGTTGTGCCTATGCTGAGTTCCGCGGCGGACATTCAGGTTCGCACGGCGGCCAATATGATCGCAGCGGACCTCGAATATGCCAAGAATATGGCTATCACGCAGCAGAAGAACTATTCGGTGGTCTTCGATATCGTCAATGAGACATACGAAATTCGCGATGATACGGCAACCGTGATCGGTCATCCTGTCAACGTCGGCAGGGACTTCGTGGTTGATTTTGCCAATGACGGACGGCTCGATCAGGTGGATATTGCTCTTGCCGATTTTGATCCCGGGTCCGAGCTGACAGTGACGTTCGACTATCTCGGAGGGCCTTACAGCGGTGGTGACCCTTTGAATGCAGGCAGTGTCGATTTGCAGGCGGGCACCTTTACCATGACCGTGACGGTCGAACCTGTTACGGGATACGTTAAGATTCAATAGCGGCAGGATTCGAATGAATATGCTGAAATTAATTAATAAAGATGCAGGGCCAATAGGATTGGACATTGCGCACGATTCCATCAGGATGATCCAACTTGGTCATTCGGGCGGTAAAGTGCGCGTAATCGCCGCAGCCGAGATGCCCGTCAGGCCCGAGGTCGCCGATGACCCCGAGATCCGCAGGGAATTTATCATCGCGGCATTGAAGACAATGCGTAATAAGGCGCCTTTTTACGGAAGAAATGTCGTTTCATGCCTCCCCGGCGACAGCCTCAAGATCAAGAGCTTCCGGCTCGATACCGTTACCGACGACGAGATCGCACAGGTGTTGGATCAGGATGTCGCACCCCGGCTTGGTGTCGACCCCGAGACCGACGAGATAAGATATATAGTCGCAGGTAACGTTTACCAGGGAGAGGATATCCGCAATGAAGTGATCTTCTTCGGGGCAGGAAGGGACGATATAACAGGTCATCTGGAGATGCTCGAGGAGGCTCAGCTTTCGCCGGTCGCAATTGACAGTGTGCCCTGTGCACTCTTCAGGAGCTTTAGGGGCTCGCTGAGGAGGCAGGAAGACCAGGAGACGGTCAGTGTGTTCATCGATGTCGGCGACGAGGTAACGACGGTTATTATCGGTCGCGGGCAGCAAATCGCCTTCATAAAGCAAATCCCCATCGCCAGTAATCAACTAAACGCCAAGGTTGCCTCGATACTTGGGGTAACTACGGATCAGGCGGTTCTCTTGAGGTCGAAGCTCAGGAATTCAGGCTCGGAAACCGGCGACGCGGCGACCACTCAGGAGATCGTTGACGCTACGGGCGGTGTTATCGAAGAGCTGGCGAGAGAGGTCTCGCTGTGCTTTAGATATTATGCCGTCACGTTCAGAGGGCAAAGGCCCAGCCAGGCCGTTTTCGCCGGTGTCGAAGCACAGGAGCCCGCCCTGCTGGACGCGTTGAAAAGACACATGGGGATCGAAATAAAGATCGCCCAGCCGCTGAGGGGGTTTGACCTTACCAGAGCGGATTTCTCGAGCGAGGAGCAAAGCGCACTGTGCCAGTGGGCTGTTGCCGTCGGATTGAGCATCAAGGGCTGGGATATACCTGAGGAAGGGGGCGACAGCTATGAAAGAAATTGACTTCATCCCCGAATGGTATAAGACCGGAAAGAGAAGGAAGGTCAACTATCACCGGCAATATGCGGTGATCGGAGTGGTCTTTTTATTCATGATGGTGTGGAGTTTTGCCGCTGGGCGCTCTCTCGCTGCGGCGAAGGCGCAGATCGGCTGGATAGAAAACTTCCTCAGCGCCAATTCTTCCGTCGGTGCCGAATATAATTCGCTCCAGGCGGAACTGGCAAGCCTTCGAGGGAAAACGGATGTGCTCGAAAAACTCGATAACAGGACCGATATATCGAGCATTATTGCAGAGCTTGCGTTCCTTACGGGCGACAATATTGTCTTAGGCTCGCTCGACCTTCACGTCGAAAAGTTCCACGACCCAGCCGCAAACAAAGCCAGACAGGGTATCGTACTTGTCGGTCGCTCTGAAAAGGCCGATCTCGTTATCGAAGAGGATATGGTTCTTAAGGTCGTAGTCGCAGGCGTCGCCGCAAATGCTTCCAATGTGGCCCAACTGATATCAAGACTCGAAAGTTCGTCCTATTTTTGCCGGATAATCCCCGGTTTTTCGCGGACCAAAGAGATCAAGGAATCCATGGTTACTGAGTTTGAAATAAGCTGTTACGTTGCGAATTTTGTCGAAAATAAGGCAAAACGGATATGATGAGACTGCTCGAAAAACAACAATTGATCATTCTGGCACTGGTGGCTGTGGCGGTTATCGGCTTTGCGTCGCTGCGCTATTATCCATTAGCCCGGCAGACGAGGGCTATCCGCCAGATGACCGCCGAGCAGTCCGATGTAATCGCCGCCACCATGGAGCAGACACGCAAATTACCTCAACTCCGCGCAAAGGTCGACCGGCTCAGGCAGGTCGCCGGGACATACGACACGAGGATCCCTTTGAGTCGGGATTTTGCCGGGCTCTGGCAGCAGATCGCCGAGGTCATGAACAAGCACGACCTCAAAGACCAGATCGTCCAGCCCGAAACGGAAATACACGGGCAGACGCTCAATTGCATACCTATCAGTATGGAATGCTCGGGTTCGCTCGATCAGATCTTTGGGTTCTTCCAATCGCTGGATGATTTTGAAAGACTCATTCGGGTCAAGCAGATAAAGATAATCAACGACCAGGATTTCGCGGGTCGATTAAAACTCGATGTAAAAGCAAGTGTCTATTATCGGAACCAAACGCAGGCAAAAGGGGACTGAAAATAAACGATATAACGAAAACAACTTCGACAAGTGTCCGCAGCGATGCCGAGCTTATGAGTAATATGCCCGTTAATCGCAGAAAGATCGTGATAGCTGTGGTTCTGCTCAGTGTCATGGCGCTGATGTGGGTGCGTGTCTTCCTGAAATCCGGGCCCGAAAAGGCTTCGGCGGCGATAAACGCCGGCGCCGATGGTTTGCCTGTCGCCGCCGCCGGGCCCGCTGGGGCAAGGCTTTCGTATATCAAGCTGAATGTGACAGCCGGACGAAACGACCGGTTAGCTCGCGATATCTT
>DAOVVQ010000130.1 GCA_030637065.1 Planctomycetota bacterium | reverse complement strand
GGCTTTCGGAAACTTTGCGATACCCAAGGCTTCGGCGGCTTTCTCCTTATGCAGCAGGTCGGCAGCCAGGAGAGCGGGATTGACGCCAGACTCCTTGACAGCGGCGTCCTGAACGGGTTTCGGAGGCTTTGCGATACCCACGGTGTTGGCCGCTTTCCCATCATGCAGCAGGAACGCTTCGGCTTTAGGCTCATCACTGTCTTTCCAGCCGTAAAAAAGAAGCATATCTTCAACGATGGTCCCATCGGGCCGCTTTACAGGCTGAATATTATTGAATTTCCAGCCTGCGTATTTTTTGGGGTTCGGCGCTATATCTCTCGCTTTTTTCCAGGTGTTTCCCTTGTCGGTGGAGGTCCATTCTTCGATGTTGCCGCCGCCGTAACGGTCCATCTCGCCGTCCGAGTCAAAGTAGCCTTCTCCGGTGATGACATAAGCGTGCAAGACGCCATCGGCGCTTTTGGCAAGATGGCCGCTGTTCCAATGGTGGTTGGAGTCCGTGATGCGGGTATGTTTCCATTCTCCGTTTGCGAGTCTGACATAATGATAGTCGAGGGAATCTTCATGTTGAAAATCCGAGATGTTGTGGAGAAAACTTACCTGGTCGTCTTCGTCTACCATAATGGAAGGGATAATACCGCCCCCCCGCCATTTCGTATCCCAGATCATGCATTTGCTATTTGCAGTTGAAAGGTCAATAGGAGTCCGAAGAACCTCGCCCTTGCCGTTCATTACCTTGTGGGTTCGCAGGTCAACTTTTAAATAATAAAGGTTGTATTTATAGTTGCTGGGCTTGCGATTATCGTAGAGCGGATTATGCAGCCTTGTCTCGTCCAGCTTGCCGCCGGCTATTTCTTTGGGAGATCTTGGTCTCTTATAGTCGTCGTAGGCTATGAAGCCGATATGCAGGTAATTCCCATCCTTGCTTACAGCTTTGGCGGTGTAGATCGACCAGTCGGTATCCATTCCGCCCTTGATGTCCAGGTCGGTCACGTCATTTTCCGCACCTTCCCAGGTCTTGCCGTGATCGTCGGTAGTACGATAGGTCCACGAGCTGTAGTGTCCATCCGTGCGGTAAAAGACCAACTGCTTATTGTCGTAAACGCGGCTCATCCACTGATAGGCCATTTTGGGAGCGGGAGGCGGCGCAGTGCTCCAATCGTCGAGGCTGGAACCAATATTGCGGGGTTCATTGGAAATCAGATGTGTACCGAGCGTATTGTGCCAGTCGTAAAACACATGAAGGCGTTCCTCCATGTCCGCCCAAATCACGGGGCCATCATGGTGATCGCTTGATTCTTTACCTATTGTTACGATCTCGGAGAATTTACGAGTGAGCGGGTCGTACGTAACAGCCATCGATTTGGTCATTGCTTTCGACTTGGCTCCCATAATTCCGCCGCCGTTGAAAACAATGTGGAGTTTGCCATCCAGATAGACTGCCTGCGGCCTTTGTCTGGCGTCGTAGAGCATCTTGACCTGGCCGCCCTTCCCAAATGAAACAGGTGATGCAATGGAAGATTCCGTTTTTTCGGTGCAAGCACTTAAACCTGTCACGGCCACCAAGGCTAATAAATATAAAACTTTCTTCGTCATCAGTTAATTCTCCCAAATTCAGTTCAAGTCGACATTTCCCAAAAACAAAAGTATATCTTAGCCCAGCTATCCCGATGTATCGGGACTGAGACTTCTTCTTGTATTCCTTTCAGCTTATTTTCTACAGGCTCGTCTAAGGCCGTTTTTACTTGTTATTAAAATAATCGATCAGCGGGTAAACATTATCGTTAAGGCGTTTCATCTCATCAAGCAGCTCGGTATAGAGTTTATAATCAAACGTAACAACACCCTTGTTGGAATTCAGATTGGACGGATCCACCGAAGTGTCATTGGGATTATTATCGACATACTTGAACCAATGCCAGCCGACACAGTTACTGTTTTCCATCAGCCCAAGCGAGAAATTCTGATAGAACATGGCGCGATCTTTTTGAGTTTTCACAAGCCAGCCGGCACCGGAAGTATTGGCCAGGCCGGAATCTGCACCCTTAGCATACCATTCGGTGATCATAAAGGGTCTGCCGGATTCTTTGATCCACATTGCCATCCGTTCCGGATCGGGGGTCCAGGCATGATAATAATTCACACTGACGACATCGAGATACTTTCCGGCAACCTTAAACACGATCGGCATTCTCGTTACTCCCCCATGAAACCGCGAGCCAAGGCAGAGATGGTTTGGATCGTATTTTCGAATCGCCGTCGTCGTAATTTTGAAGTAGCGATCGAACGTATGGGCGATAAATTGGGCCCGATCCTGATCGTTGATATCGGCAAGAACCGCCGTTCGGCCTTTTCGCTTAGAGAGCCATCTTTGGGCCTCTTTAACATTGTACTTCATTTCAGGATATTTTACCAGGTCAAGCTTAAATGTCCGGTCAAGCAGGTCTTCCCGCATCTCGAGTTCGTTATCACTGAAATGACCGATGCAATACGGATCGTCCTTTGTTGCCGCCAGTTTTTTTGCATATTCATTACAGTACGATTCGAAAGAGGGGTGGAACACCGGCCAGACCTGATCCGGATAGCCCTTGTGGCCTGAGATCTGCCATGCTAATTTCATGCTGCCTGCAAAACCAGCCATAAAAGACCAACTCTGCGTGTAGACGGGAGGTTTTTCGGTTTTGCGAAGAAGGTCGGCCTGGCTCCATCCGCCGCACCCGTTGAAACCGTAGTCACTTAAAAGCTTTGCACTAAACCGGGCCCATTTCTCCTCGGAACCAAAATGCTCAAGCGTTATTTTTCGGCTGAAATCGCTCTGCCCCGTATAAACGCTCACGATCGCCGTATGAATAAACAAGTTCCCGTCGGGATCGACCAGCCACCATCGGTCGCCAACTTTTTTCGGATAGAAGAATCCGGTTGCTTTGGCCTGCCTGTCACTTCTACCGCCGTACGAGCCCAGATCGATCTTCTCTTTATAAGGCTCAAAGCCTGCAAGCATATCAATGGTTCGTGTATCGTACTGAACCCATTGCTTACTCGAAGGCGTTCTCTTTACATCAACTTTAATATACTTCTGAGACGGATTATTGTCATTTGCACAGACTGTCCCCGGCTGCCCTGACGTTATTACAAATGAACCCAACATAAAAACGCAAAATACCTTCTGAAACACCTTTTTCTCCTGACTAAGGAACCGGGTTTATCGAGCCAGCCAGCCGCCGTCGACTGCGATTGTGTATCCCTGCATATAATCAGCCGCTGCCGATGCAAGGAAAACCGCAACTCCCTGCAAGTCCTCAGGTGTTCCCCATCGACCCGCTGGGATACGGTCAAGAATGGCTTTGTTGCGAGCCTTATCTTCCCGCAGCGCCTTGGTATTATCAGTCGCCATGTAGCCCGGTGCGATCGCGTTGACGTTAATGTTGTGTGCCCCCAGTTCGTTGGCCAGCAGACGCGTCAGGCCCATGACCGCGCTTTTAGAAGCGGTATAAGAAGGCACGAAAATACCGCCCTGGAAGCTGAGCATCGAAGCGGTGTTGACGATCTTACCGCCGCGGCCCTGTTCGATCATCTGTTTGCCGACAGCCTGGCTCAGGAAAAACAGCGTGCGGATGTTGATGTTCATCACATCGTCCCAATCCTTTTCGGTGAACTCGGTGATCGGCGCACGGCGGATAATACCGGCATTGTTAAAGAGAATGTCAATGCCGCCCATTTGCTCGACAGTTGCGTTTATAATCGTATCGACAGATTCCTTTTTGCTCAGATCGGCAGTGATCGCGATACACTTTCGACCTAAAGCCTCGACCTTCGCCTTGCTTTCGGCCATATCCAAAATATCGACCAGGGCGATGTCTGCACCGGCCTCGGCCAGTCCCAAAGCTATGCCCTGCCCCAGCCCGCGTGAACTACCGGTGACAATGGCGACTTTTCCGTCTAACTTAAACTGATCTAAAATCATAATAACCCCGCCTTTCTATTTGATATCCTCGATCGTTAAATGGTCCATGTCATCGAACGCCTGATTCTCTCCGCCCATGCCCCAGCAGAAGGTATATGCCCCAGTTCCAACACCGGAATGGATCGACCAGCTTGGGGATATAACCGCCTGGCCGTTAGCAACGGAGATATGCCTGGTTTCATCAGGCTTGCCCATGAAATGGAAAACACGTGTACCTTCTGCAACGTCAAAATACATATAGACTTCCATGCGACGTTCATGCGTATGCGCCGGCATCGTGTTCCAGACACAGCCCGGCTCAAGAATGGTATAACCCATAACCAACTGACAGGTTTCAGCATTTTCAGGATGAATGCACTTATAGATCGTTCGCTTGTTAGACTCTTCGATCGAGCCAAGCTGAACCGGTGTCGATTGCGACCGCCGAATATGCACGGTTGGGTATTCGGCATGTGCCGGGTAACTAAGCAGGTAGTACCTGGCGGGATTGGCGGCATCGTCACTGGCAAAGACGATCGCCTTTGAGCCGCGACCGACATACAGGCAATCAAGATTGCTCATCTTGTAGTTTTGTTCGTCAATAGTCAAAGTGCCGCCGCCGCCGATATTGAGAATTCCCAATTCCCGCCGCTGACAGAAATAATTGGCCCTGAGTTCATCAGCCGAAGTCAACGATAAACTTTGACCGGCTGGGACCGCAGAACCTACGATCGCACGGTCAATATCGGAATAAACCATTTTTATTTCGTCCGGCTTAAACAATGACTCTACAAGAAAATTCTCTCTGACTTCCTGCGTGGTCATACGACAAAACCTGACCGGGTCCGGTGAATATCTTATTTCCATGGGCCTGATTCCTTCTTTCTTAGTCGGCAAATTGAATTGTTACCGGGTTATCAATACGTTCTTTGAAATTTCCCAAATACTGCTGCCATTTTTTAAAACTGCTAAACTCCCGGTTTTTGTCCCAGCAGGAGCCGGAATAATAAACAAACGGCTCAGAGATGGAGTGATCTGCTACCATTAGCAAATGATCGTCCGCCTCGACAACTTCGGCTTCGACATCCGCTCCGTAAATAACTCCGCATCCCATCATGCCGTATTTGCTTGCCGGGAGCCAATAAGCAATGGTGTTGTTTTTTGCATCTTTAAATTTTTCAGTGCTTTTTTGAAGGACGATCCCCGCTGCAACCGGAACAGCCCGGGCATTATCACTGGAATAGAAACATTCGACCTTATTCAGATTGCTGCCGAGGTCAATTGAAATGCGTTTGGTCTCGCTAAGGGTATACCGGCCCGCTTTCCAGGCGGCGTATGTCAATTCAAAAACCGAACGTATCGGTCCGTTTTCCAGGATCTTCCATTCCTTAAAATTACGATCCGGCAGACAGACCTTTCCATCCACCAATGGAGCCGCACCACCACAACCGAGTGTATTACCGACTTTATAAAAATCGCCGCCTTCACCGTGATCCTTGTGATAGTCGCCGCTCTTATAAGCCTTATCGATAAATGGGGTAGATACGCACTTTGACCACGCATCGATCCCGCATGTGATCGTTTCAACCTCCAACGCCGGACCGTACATCCGAAATGCGACCTTGTCATTTTCCCATGCAAAATCGTCCATACGTTCCGGAATAAAGCGGCAGTAGGCCGCAGCCTTCGGCTCGGGCCCGGCCAATCCGGCAGGCCATTTCATTACCCAGAAATATTTCTTTTCGCCCGGTGCAAAATCCGCTTGAAACAACAGTTCCGTCTTATCTTTTCCCTGCACAACCTGTGTCACCAGCAGGCGATTGGTCTTGAATTCCAGGACAGCAACATTGTCTTTTGTTAAACCGGCAACAGCTTTCTTTGCATCCTCGAAATTCAAGCTAACCGTTTCACCGTCTCTAAAAGACAGCGTCGGGTTGGTCACGATGATCTTTTGGGTCTGTGCGCCGTCTTGCATGGCAATCTTGTAAACCTCACTGCCCGCCAGCAGGAATGCACCTACACCGTAAATCTCCGTCTGATCGGCGCTGACATGGCGGGGGTCCGCTCCGATAGGCTGAACATTGCCGAGCTTGCCATCCGGATGCACACAATCGACCAGCCCCACCCAGGCTTTTCTGACAGCAGGCAGATATGTTTTCGCATCCAAAAGTCCCTGGTTGATGCCCCACGCCAGACCATAACAATAAAAACCGCTACCACTGGCTTCTTTGGATGGGAAATTGACCGGGTCCAGCAGGCTGGAATGCCACAGCCCTTCTTCCGGCTGAATGGCGATCAACTTCGCGGCCATCTGTTTGTATATCTTCTCATACTTTGCGCGATCCGGATAATCTTCAGGCATCTCTTCAAGCACCCTGACAACACCGCCCAACACCCAGCCGTTGCCGCGAGACCAGAATATCTTTTCGCCATTGGCTTCGCGCTGCTCGAAATACCGATCATCCCGGAAATAGAGGTGCTCGTCGGTGTCATACAGATAATCCGTCGTAACCCACCACTCCTTGTTCATATAATCGAGATACTTCGTTTGGCCCGTAATACGCGACAGTTTCGTCCATACCGGCGGCGCCATGAACAAGGCGTCGCACCAATTATAACGCTTCTTGTGCTCCTTAACATCATGGGTAAGCGGGGTATCGGGCTGATTTGCCAGAATGTAATCAAACCGCTCCTGAATCCCGGCGATCATTTTGGGGTCCTTGTATTTCTTATACAGCTCGATATACATCTGAGCAACGGCATGATCGTCGGCGTGATAAAGGTTACCACTGCGCTTGCGCGGCTGCCAGTTATTCTTTTCACCAAAGCCCAGCAAGGCGTCATAATACGTGTCCGTATCGGCCATTTGCGCCCATGCCGTCATGCCTGCAAACAAGGCGGCGTGTGTCCAATCCGCAGTGTCATGCTTACTGGGGTTGGCAAGCTGCCAGTCAGCAACCTTCGTCATAACGGACCGGATCTGCTCGGGCTGCATTTCTTCGGGCAATGGTTGTGTTTTCTGATCGGGGGCACATCCGCAAACCGTTAAGCATAAAACCAGATTCACAAATAGACTTTTTCTCATAGCAAAAACCTTTCAATTTATTTAAACATTAAATCCTAATACCGCAGAAAGCTCTTCGGCGGCTTTTTTAACATACATGCAAGTATCGGTTTTCTTTTGACGATCAGATTGCGATGCAGGGCTCGTTACACCGATCGCGGCGACAACCTGCCCACGGCTATCTCTAATTGGAGCCGCTGTACACCAGACATCGGTATGAAATTCATGATTATCAATCGCAAAGCCATCGCTTTTGATCTGCTCAACCTCTTTCAGCATTTCGGGCAAGGTGACGATCGTGTTGTCTGTATGCTTTTGAAGAGATGTCGCTGAAAAATAATCTTCAAGCTCCTGCTCGAATCGATAAGCTAAAAAGATCTTGCCCGTCGATGAACAGTAAAATGGAACGGTCGTTCCTGACCGAGAGGCAACACGCACCGGATTTGGGCTGTCATGGACCTCCAGGATCAACGACTGCCAGCCGCTCGGGATGGCCAGATGAGCCGTAAAATGCGTCTTCGCTGTCAGCTCACTCAAGAAAGGGATCGATAAGGAACGAATCTCAAGCGACCGAAGCGAATTGAGCCCTATCTGTATCAATCCCGGGCCCGCAAAAAACAAAGTACCTCGCTTCTCAGCCATCTCCTGAGAGCAGAGCGTCTTTAAGATGCGAAACGCCGTCGTCTTGGGGACCCCAACAAGCTTTTCCAGACCAATTGCAGAAATCCCCTCCGGCCGATCGGCCAGAACCGACAGGATCTCACACCCCTTTACTAAATTGTGGATTTCATAATTATTCATATATGAACCACTTGGTTCTTATATGAATAATCGTAAAAGATATTGAAATATAAGTCAACACCTAATTTGAAAAAAAGCTTCCATTGAGCGTTTTAATCGAAATTATCGTGAGGGCATATGCGATCACATCTCATGAGCGGGCGGGATCATCAGCTTGCCTTCGCCACAGCTCGGCCATGACCGAGGCGGTTATGATGCAGATGAAAACGAAAACCGCCGTCGGGACACCACCACAGAAAACACGCCAACGGTGAGCATTTCAAGAGAGCCCTACGAATGCGGGGCCGTTTATCCGAAGCTAACGGCGTTGCATACCTTTACGACGTCCAGCATCTGGCCGACATCGTGGACACGCACCACGGAAACCTGCGCCGAGGCACACATCGCGACCGTTGCAGCGGTGCCGAATATCCGGTCGGCTGGCTGCTCTTTGCCCGTAATCTGGCCGATGAACCTTTTTCGGCTGGCCCCGACGAGTACAGGATAGCCGGTCTCGACAAACTTATCAATATTTTTAAGGAGCCTTAAGTTGTGCTCGCCGGTCTTGCCGAATCCTATTCCAGGGTCGATGAAGATCATGTCCTTATCGATGCCGGATGCTTCGGCGCAGCGGGCGCGATCGAGGAGAAAATCCAGCACCTCCGCGACGACATCGCCGTATTTGGGCTCCTCCTGCATCGTTTGAGGCGTCCCCTGCATGTGCATAAGGACGACGGGGACCTGCGACTCTGCGGCGAGGGCGGCCATCTTGCCATCCGCCAGCGCAGTGATGTCGTTGATCATGTTTGCGCCCGCCCGGATCGCGGCGACAGCCACTTCCGGATTCGGCGAGTCTATGCTGATCACAGCCGATGTCTCCGCAGCCAGGGCCTCGATTACCGGTATTGCCCTGCCGATCTGGTCGGATGTGCTTACGATCTCGGAGCCGGGCCGGCTGGACTCGGGGCCGATGTCGATTATCGCAGCGCCCGCCCGGGCCATCTCAAGACCGTGAGCGACCGCGGCGCCGACATCGAGGAATCGCCCGCCGTCGCTGAACGAGTCCGGGGTGACATTCAGGATGCCCATGACGACGCATCCGCCTGAAAGGTCCAACTGCCCTGTCGGCCATTTTATAATACCTGCATTCGCCATACCGCACCGATTCGCTTAAAAAAATGCGTGTTATACGCGGTCTAATCTTTTAGCTTGCAACAACTTACCGGACTTACGCCGCGAACTTAATTAATACCATTGTATCACACCTTAAAGCCGATTCCCTCTAATTTCTTCGCGAGGCCGCCTTGCCCCTCCGGCAGGATCACTGTAGTATTGTAAAACTCGCGCCTCACGGGATAGTTTTTACGCAGATCGCGGAACCATTGGCCCCGCTGGCCCTCATCTACGATAAGAATCTCTCTGGTATTAAAGTCGTCCCTGTTGAT
Source organism: Planctomycetota bacterium (assembly GCA_030637065.1). Classification (GTDB taxonomy): domain Bacteria; phylum Planctomycetota; class Phycisphaerae; order Sedimentisphaerales; family Anaerohalosphaeraceae; genus DAOVVQ01. Next base: position 1,314 of record DAOVVQ010000130.1, on the reverse strand, counting down.
GACGTAGACCTGCTGGACGCATTGCTGAAGGATATTCTGTTCGGTATCGCTGCCGGGGTCGATCTCGATCTTCGCGGTGTCGGGCGGCGGCAGGAAATCGGCGGCGGTATGTTGCGGCTCAATGCCTAAATGGCGGCAAAGGGCATCGTAGATCATGACCATACCGGCGACCTTTCCGTCGAACGAATAGCCGGCGATGTGCGGCGTTGACAGTTCGGCCTTGAGGATCAGTTCGTTGTCAATGTCAGGCTCATTTTCCCAGACATCCAGCACCGCACCTTTTATCCAGCCCTGCCCGAGGGCGTCTTTCAGGGCCTGCGTATCGGCGACGGGGCCACGGGACGTGTTAATGAAAAACGTTTCCGGCCCGAGCGATTTGAAGAATTGCTCGCCTGCCAGATGATGTGTCTTGTCGGGACCGTCGAATGTCAGAGGCGTATGCATCGTGATGAAATCACAGCCGAAGAGCTTCTCCAGCGGCTGATATTTGCTGTCGCCGGTTTGTCTCTTTAGCGGCGGGTCGTTTAGCAGAACGTTCATACCCAGAGCGGCTGTCTTTTTCGCCACCCGGCTGCCGACGTTGCCGACCCCGATGACGCCGATCGACTTTCCTTCAAGCTGGAATTTGTGTTTTTTCGCCAGTGCCAAAAGTGCCGCGACGATGTATTCAGCTACGGAGTTGGCGTTGGAGCCGGGGGCTGAGGCGAAGGCGATGTTGTTTTCCTCCAGATACCGCTGGTCTACGTGCTCGGTGCCGATGGTGGCGGTGGCAACAAATTGCACCCTGCTGCCTTCGAGCAGGCCGGCGCCTACCTTTGTGACACTGCGAACGAGCAGGACATCTGCATCGGCCAGCAGCTCTTTGGTCATCCGGGCCCCACTACAGGTAACGACCTCACCAAGCGATGAAAGGCATTCTTTTACAAAGGGTATATTTTCGTCAGCAATAATTTTCAACATGGTCTCCCGGCTCAATTTCTAATTTCTAAGCTCTAAATTCTAAACAAATCTTAAATTCTAATTACCAAAGGCTCAAAATGGCGGCGGCTTTGCGGCTGCGACTCGCTCCGCCGCGGCGAGCGGCGAGCGCGGTAATGACAAACACCCTTTTGCAAAAAACGCAAAAAGGTGCCACCCAAACAGGCAGTCATTTCACACAGAGCCCACCAGTTGAAATTGGGTTTGATTGGGTTTGTTTTTTTTGTCATGTTTTGGTTCAATTTGTTGTAAGTCCTTTTCGTTACAGGGTTAACGATGTTAAGGAAATGTTAAGATTGGGTTCGTTTCGCATAATAGTAGTCAGTATACAGTATT
>DAOVVQ010000148.1 GCA_030637065.1 Planctomycetota bacterium | reverse complement strand
CCGTATGCCCATTTGGGTCTTCGGTTCGTTCCGCTTGGCGGTCTGACCGCGGAAAATGTGGGCGGTTACCTGTCCCTGCCGCAGGTTGTTGCGGTCGGCGGGTCGTGGATCGCCAAACGAGAGGTGATCAGGCAGCGAAACTGGCAACAGATCACCGAAAATGCCGTCCAGGTGCGCCGGATCATCGAAGAGACGCGCACATCCGGCGACAATTGACCGCACTGACGGGATTTGGGGTATGCAGGAGGGATGCGCAGGCCGTGTGGGCGTCGTTCCTACCGTCATGCAGACACCGGAAAGGGTAAGACAATGAAGGTTGACAGACGATCGTTTTTGCAATTGGCGACAGCAAGTGCCGCCGCCGCAGCCATGCCGGTTAGCGCCGCGATGCAAAAGAGCGGGAAAACCCCGGACATTTCGTTTATTCAGTTGTCCGATACGCACATCCCGGAGGGCGAAGGCAGGGCGAAAGCGGTGGTCGATGCGATCAATGGTTTTTCGCTGCCCTATGACATGGTCGTTCATACGGGTGATCTCTCGGAAGGGTTTGGGGGCGAGGATTTGAAGATCGCCCGCGATGTGCTGAAGTTTTCCAAGCCGGCATACTTCATTCCTGGAAACAGCGATGTCACTTTTACCAGTCCCGAGGCGAATGAGCCGGAGTATGAGGAGATCTTCGGGCCGTGCAACCGGACGACAACGCCGGCGGACGGCCTTCGTTTTGCGTTCTTTAACAGCCAGTGCCTGTCCAACCGGGCCGGACGCGCTGTAAACAGGAGGGCCCTGGACAAACTTGAAAAGATGTTAGCTGGGCCGATGCCCACGGTTATGTTCTGCCATGCGACAGGGCTCGGGGATCTCTACAATAACGAGATGCACCGCGGCTGGGGCGATGAGACGATGGACGAATGGACGAGCATTATGAAACGCGGTGGTGTCTTCGCGGTCCTTGCGGGGCATTTTCATCGGGACGAATATCATCTGGCCAATGGCATACCGTTTTATATATGCCCGCCTGTAGTCGGCTGGTGGGGCCGGCAATCGACGTTTCGGCACTGGACGCTGAAGAACGGAATGCTGACCTACAGGACCGTGTACGTGTAGCGGTTAGCGCCGCTTTTGCCCCTTCACGATAGCAGCGACCCAGCCGCCTTTCCCCGGGGCACGAATCGCCACCTTGCCGCCGCCAGTCAAAGTTGCGTTTCCGGCGAAGTTTCCGGTGCTGATATTGACCCAGCTTAGGTTGAATTTGCGATCATGGCCGGTCAGGTCGAGGGCGATGGATCCGCCGTCGGTAAAATAGAGGATATACTGCTCGCCGTCTTTTGCGGCAAGGTAGGCCTCGTCCGGCTGGCATTCGCCGAGCAGGTCCATCCGGGCTGTGACGAACCAGAATTTGACATTGCTTTCGATTTTTCTTGCGGCCCGGATACATGCCTGGGCAGTCTCGTTTAGCCCTATCCCTGCTGTGGGTCGATGAAAGCGGCACGATGCCGACCCGGCGATGAGATGTCGCCAGAAGCGTTCGATGCCGTCGATCGGCGTTCCGGAACCCCAGCCGGTGCTGCCGTCCGAGTATATCTTGGTATTGTTAAGGGGTCGCGGGTGTTTTTGGGCCTGTTTGTCAAGCCACATCAGTTTGACCCATTGTGCCTCGTTGAAGGTGCGGCTGTTGACCTGCGAGATATCAAGAAATGTGTATGCCTCCGGGTCGTCGAACGCCTGCCTTAACTTGGCGGAGGACTCGGGCTTGAAGGCATCGTCGAACATGTCGGTTACGCAGACTTTCAGCCCGCTCTTTGCCGCCTTATCCGAAATGAATTTCATCCAGTACCTGCCCCACGCCGGCGGAGTGCTCGTCTCGTTGCTCATGCAGTACAGGACGTTGCCATAATCCAACGTGTAAGACAGCATCTTCTCGACGAACTTTTCCTGAAACCGTCGCACACGGTCATAGCGTTTCTTATACCGCTGCATACCGGGGATCGTATGGAAAAACGGCTGGCGGTCCTGTGAGGGGTGGGCCGGGTAATTGTCGGCAAGTCCGGTCTGCTCGTTCGTATAGTTTACGTTGTTGTCCGGGTGCCAGGGGCTCAACTTCCAATGCTCCTGCGAATAGTCGAATCTGTCCCAAAGCTCGATCTGGATGATTATGTCCCGCTCACTGCACCACTTAAGGCATCTGGAGAAACGCTCCCAGTATTCAGAGTTCCACCTATTCAAATCATATTTCCCACTCGGCAGCCTTTTGAAACGATATACCTCGAACCCTTTATCCTGCCGCGAACTCATCGTGTTGCGAATGCAATTGCCGCCGACACTCGCAAGCAAATCCAGATGCTCCTTGAGATCGGGAATCTGGAACAGGCTGTCGTCCTTACTGCCGCCCAAGAGCAAAACAGGCTCACCCTTATACTGCCAGTAGCGAGGATTATTCGAGTAAGGCTTAATGCGGCTGGCATTGTATTCTATGGCGTCAGACTTCCCGGCATGAGCGGAGATACCCGCACAAATCAAGGCAGCCACAATTAGAATTGTGCTCGATTTACCCATGATTCCAATTTCACTTAGCTTTTCAAGCCTTTCAGGTCCGCATGGAGTCTTTCATTGCTTTTGATCAGGTTGCTCCAGTAGATTTTTTCTCCGGTGTATGCGGCCTGGCGGCCTAAGATCGTTATCAGGTTGCTTTTTACGCTCGCCTCGACCGTTGGGTTGCTGAAATCGCCTTTGCTGATACTGTCGTAAAATGTTGCGATATTATTATCGACGCCGGTCTTGCCGATCGACGAGGTTTCGCCGCCGCGGTAGAAGTTCTCTCCCCTGATGAGGACGTTGCCGCCCTGTTTGGCTTCGAGAACGCCTTTGGAACCGAATATGCGGTTGACGATTCCATCGGGGACGGTGCCGTGTCCTTCGATCTGCTTGGAACTGAAGGTGATCCCTGTCTTGTCGGGGTACTCGAATATCAGTGCGAAGTGGTCGTAGCAGGTACCATACTCTCTAACCTTTCGCCCGCCTACCCCTGTTGCACTGACCGGGTCGGCATTATTCATGATCCAGTTGATCACGTCCAGTGCGTGAATATTCTGCTCGGTAATAATGTCGCCCGACAGCGCCCGGTCGAGACCCCATGCCCTGAGTTTGTTTGCCGGGTCATTTGGGCCAGCGCGAAGAAATTCGTATTTCTTCTGGAACGGACAGCGTGCGTGGTAGATGGATTCGCCGAAGACAATGTCGCCAATGGCCCCGGCATGGACGCGTTTGATCGCTTCGATATAGAATTCGGTGGCACGGGTTTGAAAATCGACGGTGAAAGCTAATCTGTTTTGCGTAGCCTTCCTGCCGCTTTGTCCGATTGACTTACAGCCGGGCACGTCAACGGCGATGGGTTTGGCGATGTAGACATGAACACCGGCATCGACAGCGGCCTGGGCTTGTTGCGGATGAAAATACGGCGGGCTGACAATGAAGACCGCGTCAACGCCCGCCTCTAACATTCGCTTATAGCCGGACAGGCCGGTGTATCGACGTTTTGCCGGAATGCCGAACTCATCGCCTAAGGTATCGACCCTGTCGCGGAAGTAATCCTGACATGCGAAGATCTCATATCCGCCGTGGTCTCTGAACTGGCCGGTGACCTTGTTCCCGCGACCGCCGCATCCGATTACGCCAAGTTTTATCTTCGAATTGGCACTGCTGCCGCGGACAAGCTGCGGCTTCATCAACGAAAAGGACATCGCCGACGCCCCTGAGGCGGCAATAAAGGTCCTTCTGTCAATAGGGGCCGGTAAATGATTGTTCTTCTTGTCTGGATTTGCAGGCAGCATTTTGATCTCCTTATGACTGAAAATGTACCGGTTTTTGCGGTATACATCGCCTCGTTGTTGCCCGGTCATTCTAACAAGCCTGACAACCGCTGACGAGATGTGTTGTCGAAAGGGGTTTTCTAAATCAGGTCTTTTAGCAGGGTTTTCATGTAGTATCGGCACTGAGTCAGTACGATAGCGCCTATGATGACAATGGCAGCAGTGGTTAACGTGATTTCGTGTATGGTAACGGCCAGTGCGGTTCCGGCGGCTGGGGCGTGTTCAACGTCGAGAGCAACCATTAAGAATATGACAAGGCCGACGACGAGGGGGAATTCGGCATAATAGGGCAGGGGAGTAAAGGCGAAAAGTGCACCGCAGGCCAGGGCGACAAGATGGCCACCAATAACGTTTCTGGTCTGGGCGGAGATGCTTGTGGGCATCGCGAAACAGATAAAGGCGGTAGCGGCCATCGAGGCGGTGACAACGACTTTTTCCTCGCCGATGGTGAGCACGATGACAAAAATGGCAAGTCCAGCCAAAAAACTTTGGAAAATGTAATGTTTCCAGAGTCGTTTGAATTTTTCCCATATCTGCATAGTTCGGCTTCCATACTGATGTGGCAGCCAACTACAACGAACCATGTGTAATCAAATTATGCTCTGAGCCCGTCGAAATCGGTTTCGCATCGACAATTCCCGCATGATTAGCCCTAATTAAAAGAATTATCGACCCGATTGCCGACTTTACATGAATAAAACCCCATCCCACCCGCCATTTGAGCCAAAAACAACGAATATGTCGCCCAAATCGCCTAATGCAACCCCCGCCAGCATCTCAGCCGTAACCTCCGCTGCCCAAGTCCTCTCGCCTGCGGCTGGTTTATTTCCGGGTTTTTGAGAGGCATTTTGGGTTTGGTTTTGTTGGCAGGGTGGTTTTCCATTGGTCCCACATTTCCGAGAGTTTGGCTGCGATCTCCGGGTGGGCTATCGCGAGGTTGTTTTGCTCGGTCTGGTCGTCGGTTAGGTTGTACAGCTCGGTTGTTTCATCGTCGCCGATCAGCTTCCATTCGCCGCTTATTACCGCCTTCTTTGGCCAGGCGTGCGGTTTTCCGCCTCCGAGCCATTCCCAGAAGATCGGCTTGCTGCGTTTGACATCCTTACCCAGCAGCACGTTTAGTCGGCTTTCGCCGTCGCTTTCGTATCCCTTCGGCAGCGCAATGCCGGCTGTCTCGCAAAAGGTCGGCAGGAGGTCGACGGCTGTTATGTAGTGCTCGTCATCGGCCTTGCCAGCGGCGATGTGGCCGGGCCAGCGGGCGATAAAGGCCGTTCCCGTGCCGCCGTGGAAGAGCGACCGCTTCTGACCCTTGCGGCCGGCGGTAATGCCCATGCTGTAATAGGTGCCGTAGCCGCCGCGAAGCTCCTTTTGTGAATCACCGCCCATATCCTCGGGCCCGTTATCGCTGGAAAAAATAATGAGCGTATCGTCCGCCAGACCCAGTTCGTCGAGTACGTCCATTACCGCGCCGACCTTGTTGTCGCCGTCGGTCAGCGTACCGCAATAGACCTGCTGCTGCTCGTCGAGATGGGCGAACTTATCCATCGAAGCCTGCGTCGTATAATGAGCAACATGCGTCTCGTGCAGCCAGAGATTGACAAAAAACGGCTCATCCTTATGCTTGCGGATGAAATCGACGGCTGCGTCCGTAGTTTGGTAATGATCCTGGGCCTCTACGCCATCGGGATGAGTAAACACCAGCCACTCGTCAAAGGCATACCTGCCGATCGAAGGTGCATCGGAAACGTCTCCACCTGTAAGATGCCACTTGCCGAAGTGCCCGGTCTTATAGCCGGCCTTCTTAAACAGCCGCGAGACAAGTACCGTCTCGGGGTCAAGCCAGTCGGGCATATTTCGGTTGGCATTTGACTGGACGGATGAAAAATGTTGATGAATGCTGAACCTTGCGGGATACCTGCCCGTCATAACCGCGGCTCTCGACGGTGAGCAGACCGGATTATTAACCGTAAACAGCGAAAAATCCGTACCCTCTCGCGCAAGCCGGTCGATATTCGGCGTATCGGCGTAAGGGTGGCCGTGACAGGACAGATCGCCATAGCCCCAGTCATCGGCATAGATCAGCACGATATTAGGCCGCGGACCGACCTTAAGGTTCATCTCCCGGTTGGAAAGCACCACCCCCGCCGCTGTCGCGGCTACGCACGTCTTTAAAAAATCCCGTCTATCCATTCGATACTCCTGACTCATTGTGGGCGAAGAATCTGTTTTTTGATTTTTAACTCATCAAACGCATCCGTCCTCGTGGTCCACGAATGCCTTGTCCGGGTCGAGTACGTCGCCTATTGGCTGAACGGTGTGCGACTTGGCTGCGAAGGACATCATCTTGGTTACGATACCCGCCTTTTGTTTAGCTATATTGTTCGCCTCGCCGATATCTACGCTGAGGTCATATAGTTCCCAGTCCGCCCCGGTGTCCGGCTGAATGCCCTTATAGTTGCCCATCCGCACTGCGACCTGGTTTTTGTGCTCCCAGTAGAGAAACTCGCGATCTTCCTGCTTTCTGCCCGCTGCCGCTTCACCCAGCAGCGTTGGAATGATCGAGATCCCGTCAATGTTGTCAGGCGTCGAGGCACCGGCAAGTTCGGCGGCCGTCGGCATAAAATCGGGAAAATACCAGATCAGGTCGTTAACGGTCCCAGCCGCGATTCGCCTGGGCCAGCGAACGATCATCGAGATCTTCAGCCCGCCCTCATACAGATTGCCCTTCTTGCCACGGAACGGGCCGTTGCCCTCGAAGAAATCATTGAAATAGCGATTTCCGCCGTTGTCGCCGCTAAAGAACACGATGGTATTGTCATCCAGCCCCAACTCCTTTAGCAGGTCGAAAATCTCACCGACCTGCCGGTCGCACATCTTGACCATCGCCGCATAGCGTTTCGCATCCTCATCAGGCCACGGCTTATCCTTAAAGTCCTGCCACGCCGGGTCGCTGTCCGGTATCATAAACGCACCGTGCGGCGGAGTCCACGCGCAGTAGCAATAAAACGGCTGGTCCTTATTGTCGCGAATGAACTTGACCGTTTCGTCGTAGATCAGGTAGTGCGAGTAATGCTCGCCGACAACGGTCTTATCGCCGGGATTGCCGGGCAGGTACTCAAGTTCGCTGTTACGCAAAAGATAGCACGGATAAAAAGAATGGGCATGAACCTGGTTATAGTAACCGTAGAAGATATCGAACCCGTGCAGCTCCGGCACACCGGTAGTGCCCCTATCGCCGCAGCCCCACTTGCCAAAGCCCCCGGTGGCATACCCGGCATCCTTTAAGACCTCGGCGACGGTTACATCCTCGGCCCGCAAAGGCCAGGTCTGGTCGTTCTTGCGAACCGTACAGTGGCCCGAATGCTGGCCGGTCATCAGCACGCCGCGGGTAGGAGCGCAAACCGGCCCGCCGGCGAGTGCCTGCGTAAAGAGCATACCCTCCGCCGCCATCCGGTCGACATTGGGCGTCTCGATATATTTGTTACCCATACAGCCCAACTCGTAGTATGCAAGCTCATCTAACATGATATGAATAATGTTAGGCCGCGGAGCACCCTTGCGAACACTGAGATTCTTATTGGACAATACGACCCCGCCGGCTGCGGCGGCAGAGGCCTTCAAAAACTCACGTCGATCCATAATTCCCTCTTTCTTTTAAGGTTCGTAAATCTCTCCACCTAAATAATGGTAAGGCGGATGGTCCGTCTCACCGTTTTTATAACTGTTTCCACGGTCATCCCACCATTCGTACCAGAGCTTTTCAAGCTCTGCCGCCTTTTGCGGATATTGCGTAATCAGATCGTTAAGCTCGGTGCGGTCTTCCTGAAGATTATACAACTCCCACGGCTCGGCCCAGTCGGAAACGAGTTTCCAGTCGCCCTTGAGGATCGCGCGGTGATTGATAAACTGGAAGTAAAGCACCTCGTGACCGTCCCTCTTTTTGCCCTCGAAGATCGGTATGAGGCTCTTGCCCGGCAGCGGCTGTTGCGGCTCGCCTTCGAAGAAGCCCGGCCACTTCCAGCCGGCAAGCTCGATAACCGTCGGCATAATATCAATGAGGTGGCCGCATTGATCGGTGACCGTACCCTTTTTCGTTATGAGCCGGGGCCAGTGCGCGATAAAAGGCGTCGATATGCCGCCTTCGTGCTGGTTCCTCTTGTAAAACCTGAAAGGCGTATCGCTGACATTCGCCCATGCGGCCCCGCAGTTCCATTTCGATTCCGGCGTGCCCGGTGTGATATCATAGGTGAGCTTACGATCGAAAGGAGAGCCGCCGTTGTCACTTAAAAACATGATCAGCGTATCTTTGTCCTTTTTCAGTTCCTCCAGCTTGCCTACGATCCTGCCGACATTCTGATCGATCCTGTCTATCATGGCGGCAAACGCGGCGATCCTTGAATCCTCGAAATCCTTTTCTTCTTCCGTCAAGGTGTCCCACGCCGGAATATTGTTACTTCTCGGAGAGAGCGGCCACTCGGGTTTTATAAGCCCCATCTCGACCTGGCGGTTGTAGCGATTTTGCCTCATCTGGTCCCAGCCGATCGTAAACCTGCCGTTACGGTATTTATCGATATCGCTCTGCCACGCCTGCAACGGCGAGTGCGGCGCGTTATAGGCAAGGTACATAAAGAACGGTTTTTTAGGGTCGAGCGTATGTGCCTCATCGATAAAATCAAGAGCGTAGTCAGTCTTGGCGTCGGTACTGTAAAAACCCGGGCCGAAATCCGTAAACGGAGTGCTATCGAGGTGCCATGAACTATTACCGGCAAAATAATCCGAAGCCCCGCTCAAATGGCCGAAATATCTGTCGAAACCGCGGTCGACGGGATTGCCGTTTAAGTGCCACTTGCCGACGGCCAGCGTTCTGTAGTCCGCCGCCTTCATCGCCTGGGCCATCGTGATCCCCTTATCGATCCCCTGACCCGCGTCCTGGTAGTATTGACCGCTCAAGAGGCATGTCCGTGTCGGGGCACATTTGGCGGTATTGTAGAACTGGCTGAAACGGATCCCATCGTATGCCAGCTTGTCGATGTTTGGCGTATCTATCTCGCTTCCGTAACAGCCAAGGTCCGAATACCCCATATCGTCAACAAGGATGACTATGATGTTAGGCCGCCTGGGACCGGCATGGATATCGAGCTTTTGATTCGATAGCACGAAGCCACCTGCCGCTATTGCAGTACATCGCTTCAAAAACTGGCGTCTATCCATTCCACTTTTCATCTCTGGTCCTTTCATGCCACTATCTGCTCAAGCCACTGAACTTCCGGGTTACCTACCTCGATATTATGTTCGATCAGCCGGGCGGTAAGCTCGTCGACAACCCCCTGATACGCCGGGTTGCCGAAAAGATTATTGATCTCGTCGGGGTCGTTTTTCCGGTCGAACAGGATATGGTCCTTGCCATCGACATAACACAGCACGTAATCGGGCGTATAAATCCCAAGACAGCCGCTGGGCCTGTGGTGAATGAACGACTCATCCTTCCATCCGGCGATCCTGCCCTTTAGCAGCTTTGAGCCATCGTTACCCTGCTCGGCGCCGCTTGTCTCAAAACCCATCAGGCCGAGAATGGTCGGCAGGAAATCGACATTGCTGACGACAGTGTCAACTACGGTTCCGGGATTTATGCCGTTGGGCCAGAACATTATGAACGGGATGTGGTAGGCTGTGTCATAGGGTTTGCCCTTGTTCATCAATCCATGCTCTCCCATAAACTCGCCGTGGTCGGTCGTATAAACGATTATCGTATTATCGAACTGCCCGTTATCCTTGAGCGCCTGGACGATCCTT
>DAOVVQ010000298.1 GCA_030637065.1 Planctomycetota bacterium | reverse complement strand
AGTCTCGGGGGTACGTCGACCGGCGGCGACATGGCTTTGCAATCACGCCACTTATTGATTTGTTGCTCGTCTTCGGGGTGGTAACCTGGCAGATCCGGCACCGGGTGGGTCTTGTCGTCTTCCGGCATCGTCAGGACGGGCACCATCGTAATCGAGCCCTTCTTGCCCTTGATCCTGCCGGCACGTTCGTAGATCGTCGCAAGGTCGGTGTAGAGGTAACCGGGATATCCGCGTCTGCCGGGCACTTCCTTTCTGGCGGCACTGATCTCTCGAAGGGCCTCGCAGTAGTTGGTCATGTCGTTGAGAATGACCAGCACTTGCATATCTTCCTCGAATGCAAGGTACTCCGCGGCTGTCAGCGCCATCCGCGGCGTGGCGATCCGCTCGATGGCCGGGTCGTCGGCAAGGTTGATGAACATTACCGCCCGCTCGATGGCGCCGGTCTCGGTGAGGTCGTTGATGAAGAACTGTGCCGCCTCGAATGTAATACCCATCGCCGCAAATACCACCGCGAACTGCTCGCCTTTGCCCCTTACCGTCGCCTGTCGTGCAAGCTGGGCGGTAATCTCGTCATGGGGAAGGCCTGCGCCGGAGAATATCGGCAGCTTCTGGCCGCGGACGAGCGGGTTTAGCCCGTCGATGGTGGATATGCCCGTCTGGATAAACTCGTTGGGAAAATCCCGACCGTAAGGGTTAATGGGATTGCCGTTGATGTTGAGCTTGGCCTTGGGAACGATAGCCGGGCCGTCGTCCTTGGGCACGCCTGTACCGCTGAATACGCGGCCTAAGATCTCGGGCGAGACGCCAAGTTCCATGGGCTTACCAAGGAACCGCACGGTGCTTTCGCTGACGTTAATACCCTCGGTGCCCTCGAAGACCTGGACGAGAACCTTGTCCCTTTCGACCTGCAGTATCTGCCCGTGCCTGATCGAGCCGTCGGCGATCTCGATATCGACGATATGGCCGTACTTGACATCCTCGACCGACTCGACCAGCATCAGCGGCCCGTAAACCTGCGAGACGGTTTTATACTCTTTCAGCATTTCAAACTCCCATTTAATCTGTCATCTTTCGCCTGTCGCCCGTCTGCGGCGAAGCGAAGGATATCTAATAACTTTCATCCGGTCTCTTACGATACCGTTGCGTAAAGTGCCTTTGTCTGTTCGTCGATCTTCTGACGGATCGCCACGATCTTGCCAATTTCGCTTTCTTCGAGATAGCTCGACCTGGCGATATCCTCCCGTACACTGAGAGCGAATATATCAGCCGTCTCGGCGCCGTTTTCGATCGCCGCCAGTCCCTGTTTGTGCAGGTGCAGGATGGCCTTTAGCATCTCGAACTGTTTGTCGACCGTCGAGTGAGTGTCGACCTTGTGGAACGCGTTCTGGTGCAGGAAATCCTCGCGTATGCTCTTTGTCGTCTCGAGGGTCATCCTGTCGTTGGCTGATATCGACTCGGAACCAACGAGCCGAACGATCTCGATGAGTTCGGCCTCCTGCTCCAAGAGCACCATCGCCTGCTGGGACATCGCCGCCATCTCCTCGCCGCGATCCTTGTCCTCGAAACAGCCCGGCAGATACTGCTTATAGAATGAATAACTCGTCAGCCAGTCAATCGCCGGAAAATGCCTCTGCTGGGCGAGCCTGCCCTGTAGCGACCAGAAGACCTTTACCACATGCAGCGTCGCCTGAACGACCGAGTCGGAGAGGTCGCCGCCCGGAGGGCTCACCGCTCCGATGATCGAAAGTGCCCCTTCGCGGTCCGGCGAACCGGCGCAGACCACTCTGCCTGCACGCTCGTAGAAGGATGCGATCCTGGCGCCAAGATAGGCGGGGTAGCCCTCCTCAGCGGGCATCTCTTCCAGCCGTGTTGATATTTCTCTCATCGCCTCGGCCCATCGGCTGGTGCTGTCAGCCATCAGTGCGACCGAACAGCCCATATCGCGGAAATATTCGGCGATCGTAATGCCTGTATAAACCGAGGCCTCTCGTGCCGCCACCGGCATATCGGAAGTGTTGGCCAGCAGCACAACACGCTTCATCAAAGGCTCGCCGCTGTACGGGTCCTTTAGTTCCGGGAATTCCATCAGCACATCGGTCATCTCGTTGCCCCGCTCACCGCAGCCGACATAGACAACCACTTCGGCGTTGACCCATTTTGCAAGCTGGTGCTGAACGACCGTTTTGCCCGTCCCGAACGGACCCGGCACACAGGCCGTTCCGCCCTTCGAGATCGGGAAGAATGCGTCGATAACCCGCTGGCCTGTAATGAGAACCTCATTGGGTGCCAGCCGCTTGTTGACCTTTCGAGGTGTACGAACGGGCCACTTCTGCATGAGCTGAAGCTCGGTCCGGCTGCCATCGTCGCCGGCGACCGTACCGATAGTCTCGACGACCGTATAATCGCCCTCAGTGAGCCCCTCGACCGTGCCTTCGACACCGGCTGGGACCATTATCCTGTGCGTCATCAGGGTCGTCTCTTCGACGGTTCCGACAATGTCGCCGCCGACAACCTTGCTGCCATTTTCAATCGTAGGGACAAATCGCCACTTAACGTCGCGCTTAAGACCGGGAACCTCGCTGCCGCGCTTGATGTGCATGCCCTGAAGCTCAACCAGCGTATCCAGCGGCCTTTGAATGCCGTCGTAAATACTGGAGATAAGCCCGGGCCCAAGTTCCACGCTCAACGGCGCACCGGTATTAACGACCACTTCACCGGGTCCGATACCGACGGTATCTTCATAAACCTGGATACTGGCCTGGTCGCCGCGAAGTTCCACGATCTCGCCGATGAGATTCTCTTCACCGACGCGGACAACGTCGTACATCCTCGCCCCGGTCATGCCCTCTGCAACGACCACGGGACCTGCCACCTTGATTATCCTGCCTTTTTCCAATTCACTCATATTTGCAACCTTAAACTTTCAATGACTTCTATCTCACCGCTACCGTCGTAAATCCGATCTTTATCTTCGATCCGCCGCGACCATTCGCAGCGGCTGTTAATTGCCTAAAATATCGATGCCCGTTGCCAGCTTTAGCAGCCGACTGAGCGACTCGGTCGCAAAGCCTTCCGATTCCGTGGTAAAGGGAACCACCACCACACAGGGGACCGCCTGCTTTTGCGTACGCTCAAAAACGTCACCGGCCAGGGGTGCGATATTTTCCGCCACCACTACCAGTGCGTACCGCGATTTGAGTATTCTTTCCGCTGTCTCGGTCACCTCAGCGGCATCCGCCTCGACCGGATACGTATCGAGTCCGAGCGCCGAGAACGGCATCACAAAATCCGCATCGCCTAAAACCGCTACTTTGCCTTCAACCAATGTTTCATTCCTTTATTGCCATGATTTTCGCTGCCGGCCTAATTTTCGCCGAGCCTGTCGAGAATGATCTTCGTATCCAGGCCGTTCTTCTTCGCCGTAAGGAGCATGCGAACGGTCCTGATCTCATTTTCTTTCATCAGAAGGTACGCGATCACCGGCTGGGGTCCGGCTGTGATCGAGCGGGTCGTCTTCAAAAAGCCCACCAGATGGTCCTCGCATTCCTTCTCAACGTGCAAAAACGACTTTTCCCTGCTCAGATAGCTCACGCCCCGCTCGAGAATATCATAATACGGGGTCGAATAAAACAGCGTCGCCATCGCCTCATAACCTATATCGAATCCATGCACGAACCGGTCAATCTCGACGAATCCGCCGCCGAGCAGCAAATCCTTCTCCTCGCGTTCGGCCATCTTAAGCCGCAGCATCGTTCGGATATTAGTCAAGTCGATCTTCGTGCGGAAAAGCGACTGCAAAAACTCACTCTTTAACTCTATCGCCCGCTTCAACTCGTAAACAGCCTGGACCCGGTCGATACCGTAATCGATCCGGCGGATGTCCTTTTTTTGATAATAGCCCAGGATCGCTTCTTCCACCGCCTCCTGCATGTACATCGGGAACCGGCTGTAGTTTTCCTGCTCGAAAACCTCCTCGAACTGCTCGGCTGGGACGCTGCCCTCGTCACTGTAGCCGGTGCCCAGAGGCTTTTCCGTTACCACACGGCGGACGGCAAGTCTCATATTGGCGAAATCGACCCGTGCCCGCAAAAGCTCCTGTATCTCGTCGTCGAGCATCAGGTCGGCAAACAGCTCCCTTACCTGCGTGCGCTTTTCCAGGAGCATCTGTTCGATCCCGGCAACGCCGCCGGCATCGGGCGCGATCGCATACTCGCCGCCAGCCAAAAGCTCTATCGCCGCGGCAAAACTCTCGGCGTTGGCCATATCCAGAAGAGCCCCGCGGCTGAGCATCATGCTCGCCAGTACCCGCACCTTCGCCGTTGCGAAGCCATATAGCCAGTCGTTATCGCCGATCGGCGGATACCGATAAAAATCTACAACTGCCTGTTCTTGAGTTGCGTTCATATTATCTTTCGCACAGGACGGGCAGTCATTCTTCCCGTCGTGGTGTTACCCGTAGTTT
>DAOVVQ010000243.1 GCA_030637065.1 Planctomycetota bacterium | reverse complement strand
GCCCTGTATGCCAGTACTTTCGGCTTTTTTTTGCGTGTTTTTAAGAAGTAAGCACCGTAAGTGCTTGTTGTATAAGAGATTATACTGAGAACCCCACAAGCCCAACTTTTAGGCCGGTAGGGTAGCCCTTGACGGGTGGCAGCCACCGAGCCATAGCCGAGGTGGATGGTTGCTATCATTTTGATGTAAATCAGTCAGATCAGCCCGTAGGAGGGATAACAGGTCTTACCTGCCTACAAGGCAGTTACCCATGCGGTTCTGTAAGGCTATCCGTGCAGCATAGCAAGCAAAGCCGCTCAATACTGTAGACTGGATACTGAATCCTGTTTACCCTTGACACCGACAACAACAATGCTATAGTCCACTCGTATATCTATGCCAATGGACAACTGATTATGCAAGTGGGTAGTTGGGCATCTTCCTTTATCTTTGGAATTACTGGTGAAGGGGCCGTAGGCCTTGTAGAATCTCATACAGATGATTTAGGAGATGCAACAGATTTTTAGGGTGGTGTAATTTGCTAGGACTAACCAAAAAAACTGAAGATCACTCTCGCAGAAAGAAGGCATGTTCCAACAAATACTTGTAATCTGGTTATGTGTGATTTTCTTATTCGGACCATGTGTGCAAATTCTGCTCAGTAGAAAATATCAACTGAGAAGTAATAAACTATGCATTCATAATGCCGAACACGATGAAAGAAGATACGAGATGCCGAAGAGATTGTGGATTTTGACAACTCATGGTATCATGACAGCTATCATAGTCTTTGCGTTCTTCATGTTCCAGGGAATTATACTGACCCACTTCTACCTTCCGGGGATATCGACTTCAGATTTTATATTTGTGTTTGTCATGTTTTGGTCAATATGGACACTTGTGTTCCCACTCATTGTTTTTGAGTTACACAAAAGAGACTATGTGTGCGTAGGGTCAAATAGAATCGAATACAGAAATGCCTCTCAGGTCTATTCGTGGCGGAAAGATGAAATTCGCATAAATAGTAGGCGGTATAGTTTCGACATCTATCAATACGGAAAAAAGATCGTACGGATTAATAAAAGTGCGATTTTCAGTTTTGTAAACGGTGAAGATTTGCGCAATGTACTTGAAAGCTTAGCATTATTAGGAGCCGCACAATGACGAGAGTTTGGTGTTTTTTAATATCATTGCCACTAATAGCTATTATGCTGGCTCCCCTATTCTATGATGCCTATTACCACAGCAACGTTGTGAAACAAAATAGTTCAACAACAATAGAGGGGGGTGAGAGATTTGAATATCCTAAAGAATGGGGATTGCTTACGTCTCAAGGCATGACAGTTTCATTTGGAACGTTCCTCATTTTAGTCGTCTCGGGTTGGATGTGGTCGCTTAAGGATAGGGATTTCAACTTTAAGACTTGGCTTGTTATACTAATAACCCTTGCACTTTTGACGAATGGTGCTGTGGTATCGCTACGGATGAAACATAAGAATGATTATTTTTCTTTTTTTGAAGACAAGATAGAATACAAATATGGCAAGAGAAATGTTACCATTCTAATGAAAAATATTCGAACAATCGAACAACAGGGTCGAGCATTTGTCCTACGACATAATAATTCAGATCAGACCAGAGTCACCCACCGAATGATATCACAGTTAAATGACAACGAAAAACTTAGAAACCAACTTGAACAGATAACCGTTCGATACAGAACTAACGAGTAAAACAACTGGCATGAACTGGGCAACATAAACTGAAAGGATAGAACCCTCTCTGTAAAATAACTGACTATTCGGCTGGCCCACTTTTGCGTTTTTTTGCAAAAGGGTGAGTTTCCCGCTGAAACGCTGTCGCCCTCTGCCTCCCCCAGCCGAACTTGATATCGACGGGTGGCAGCCACCGAGCCATCGCCGAGGTCGATGGTTACCACGCCGTTTTGAGCATTTGGTCATTAAATTTTAGTGCTTGTTTAGAATTTAGAATTTGCCAAACGCAGCGTGCGATATTTCGCGCCAATCAACTCCTTCATGTCCTTCAATCCCTTCACGGTAAAAACAAAAAGACCACCATAAAACCCATGAAGCTATTGAAGCAAAAAATCCGTGTAATCCGTGAAATCCGTGGTTAAATCAATGAAATCAGCGATTAAAACTTCGTGCCCTTCGTGGTTCAATATATCCCTGTAAATCCTGTTAATCCCGTCAAAAATCCAACGGGTGTCAGCCACCGAGCCATCGCCGAGGTCGATGGTTACCAAGCGTTTTCTTGCAATCAATGTCAAATCCAATATACTTGTCCATTAGGAGCCTCCTGAAAAAAGGTTATTGTGGCGTTTCGACGACCACGTAAAAAATTGGGACGTTAACACGATCCCGTATCATAACCAAACCGGGAGGCTCCGATTACATAGCTTATCAGCGATTAAAAAAATCCTGCTTTTGGTTGCGGCTATGCTGCTCCGCGACCTGAGTGTAAGAGGAAAAGGCAGATCAATGGTTTCAGACGCGGACCAGCAGAAAACAGGCGGTCGGCCAAGCCGGCTGCGACGGGTTATGTTTCATTTTACAGCCCTGATCGTTGTCCTTTCGCCGCTGATATTGATCGAGCTGGCGGTCAGATTGTTTGTCGCGGCTCCGGCTCCTGTTTTTGACGACCCATACGTTTCGTTCAGTTCTATTAGCCCCCTTTTCGTACCCGATCCGACCGGTTCGCGGTATGAGATCGCACGGGAGCGTCTGTTTGCCTTTCGGCCTCAATCGTTCGCTGCGGACAAAAGCCCAAAAACGTTTCGCGTCTTCTGCCTTGGCGGCTCGACCGTGCAGGGCCGCCCTTACGCCGTGGAGACGTCGTTTACGATGTGGCTTGAGCTTAATCTGCGGGCGGCGGGGATATCGGATTGCGAGGTGGTCAACTGCGGCGGGATATCCTACGCCAGCTATCGTCTCGTCCCCATTATGACCGAGTTGCTGGACTATCAGCCCGACCTTTTCATCGTTTATACCGGCCATAACGAATTTCTCGAGGACAGGACATACGGACGCGTTAAGAAGATGCCCGCTTCGCTGTTGCGTATGCACCGGGCACTGCTGAATTTGCGCAGCTATGCCGTTGCAAATCATCTCCTGTCGCGCCGCCGGGCGGGGCGGGCGGATAGCGGACAACCGGATAGCACAGAGCCGGATAGCGCAGAGCCCGGCAGGCCGGTCTTGCCCGCTGAGGTTCAGGCCCGGCTTGATTTTGAAGATGGGCTCGATGAATATCACCGCGACGACCTGTGGCAGGTCAGGACCATCGAGCACTTTCGGCATAACGTCGAGACGATGGTCCGCATGGCACGAGCCGCTGGCGTGCCGCTGATCCTTGCCGATCCCGTCTCGAATCTCAAGGACACCCTGCCGTTTAAGTCTCAGTCTCGCGGCGACCTTTCCGATGAGCAGGCCCAGCGGGTAAACGCCCTGCGCGATCGGGCGAATAGTCTGCCCTGGGCGGACGTTTACGGCAGGATCGAACTGTTGGAGCAGGCTGTCGCTATTGACGATCGCCACGCCGGTCTGCTGTACAGTCTTGGCGAGTGCTATGGCCGGATCGGGCGGACGGCTGAGGCGAAGATGTGGTTTACGCTTGCCAAAGATCAGGATATCTGCCCGCTGCGGATAATCGAGCCCATGCACGACGTGATCGGCGAGATGGCCGACCGATACAGCGTGAAACTCGTCGACGTCAGGGCGATATTCGAGCAGCGAACCGAGGGTGGTATCGTTGGCAATGAGTGGCTGCTGGACCATGTCCATCCGAGCATTACGGGCCACCAGATCATCGCCGATGCGATTTTCCGGGCTATGGAGGATATGGACCTGCTGGAAACCGGCGAGGGTTGGCAGGCCCGGCGCGACGAACTGTGGCAGCGGCACCTGGCGACGCTCGATGACGTATACTACACCCAGGGCAGGGCCCATCTCAAGAGGCTCCAGAATTGGAGCGGCGGACGCGTGGAAGTAAGGGAACCCGGCTCAGCGGCCACCGACCCGGAAGTTCTCCCTTGATTTGAGCGGGGATTCTGGTACAATTGAGCGCTGGTGATTTATCGGCTGGAAGGATATTTGGTATGAGATTTACAAAAATGCATGGCTTGGGCAATGACTATGTTTACGTCAATTGCTTCGAGGAAGATGTCGACAGCCCCGCTGAGGTTGCAGTTGCCGTCAGCGACCGCCACTTCGGTATCGGCGGCGATGGGCTTATCCTGATATGCCCCTCGGACGCAGCCGATGAGCGGATGCGGATGTTCAACGCCGACGGCTCCGAGGCTGAGATGTGCGGCAACGGCATCCGGTGCGTTGCCAAGTACATTTACGACCACAAGGTCGCCAAAGCCGGCGGCGGATTTTCCGTACCCGAATATGCGAGCTTTCCGGCATCGCTGACGATCGAAACGCAAAGGGGCATCCTGACATTGGGCCTGGAAGTCGATGGCGACGACAAGGTCCAAAGGGTCTGCGTCAATATGGGCCAGCCCATCCTGGCACCGAAGGATATTCCCGTCGATCTTGCGGTCGTCCGGATCGTCGACGAGCCAATCGAGATCGGCGGTAGCGAACTGAATATGACCTGCGTTTCTATGGGCAACCCCCACGCGGTCTTCTTCTGCGACGACCTGAGCACGATCGAGCTTGGCACTATAGGTCCCCTAATAGAGAATCACGGGCTTTTTCCTCAGCGGATCAATGCCCATTTCGTCCGGATCGACGGCCCCGAAGAGCTTACCATGCAGACGTGGGAGCGGGGGAGCGGCATTACCTTAGCATGCGGAACGGGCGCTTGTGCCTGCGCGGTGGCTGGGGTGCTTAGCGGCAGATGTCAAAGCCGCGTGCTGGCCCATCTGCCCGGCGGCGACCTTGAGCTGAACTGGCGAAAGGACGATAACTGCGTCTACATGACCGGCCCGGCAACGGAGGTCTTCAGCGGCGTCTGGCCCGGCTGATCGAAGCATTCAGCGGCGTCTGGCTCGGCAACGGAAGTCTTCAGTGGCGTCTGGCCTGGCTGATGGTTAGTTGATCGTAAAGACCGAATCGTCCATGACCTGTCCGCAGTACAGGCACGCCGGATGCCGACCCGATACCGTTCGTCCGCACTTAGGGCACTGGGCCGCCGGCCTCTGGTTCTTGCCGTCGAGGGCGCCGTCGCGCATATCGACTTCGTAGAGCTTATTATGAAGCTTCTCCTCGGTCCAGCCGTGCTCGTCACACAGCAACTCCCAAAGCGACTCGCAGATCATCATCGCCTTGGCAAGATTGGCCTCGAGCAACCGAAGCCGCTGCTCAACCCTATGGCTGCCTTTCCCGCCGGCTGGGACGTCGCTGCCAAAACCACCACCAAAAGTCGAAAATGTTCCTGCCATACTGCTACCCTTTCAATTCAAACCATTTGCACTGCTCATTGTACCGTATAATTCCCAGATAACCAGAAAGCCTTTCCTCAACCCCAAACGCCAGATTTGACGATCACCAGCGCCTGGCCGCCGCCCAAAACCGAAAAACTGATGGCTGAAAATTGGGTTTGATTGGGTTTGTTTTTTTTAGCGTGTTTTGGTTCAATTTACTGTAAGTCCTTTTTGTGTAAGGGTTAACGATGTTAAGCAAATGTTAAGATTGGGTTTGTTTTTACAAATAAGGGTCTGTGGATTGGGGCTGGTTTTGTTCTTTTGGGGTCTGGTTTGATGGTTGGCATAGTTGCTGGAGCATATCTAATCTTTTGTTTGATTCTCTGGCTGTGGCGTTCTTCATTTGGCGGATTAGGCTTAGTTTTTGGATCTCTGCTATTGTTTTGTAGAGGCTGTGTTCTATTCGTCGTTCGTACATGAGGAGGCGGTCGAGTACGGCGTAGCCTTTGAAGTCTTTTAATGCGACCTTGCCGAGGAGGAATTCTGGTCTTGGGTCTGGATTTTCTGCGATGTATTG
>DAOVVQ010000182.1 GCA_030637065.1 Planctomycetota bacterium | reverse complement strand
CGTTCATCTCCATAAGCTGCGTGGCGAGGTAGAGGTTCCGCTCGACGTTGGACGAATCTATGACATCGACGACGACATCAGGCTGCTCGTCGATGATAAAGTTTCTGGCGACGATCTCTTCGATGGAATATGCCGTCAGGCTGTATGTTCCGGGCAGGTCGACGATGGTCATCTCGAAGCCGCCGTGTGTGCAGTCGCCTTCCTTCTTCTCGACGGTTACGCCGGGATAGTTTCCGACATGCTGGCGGGCGCCGGTCATGGCGTTAAAGATAGTGGTCTTTCCGCTGTTGGGATTACCGGCAATGGCTACATTAATCTTTCGATCCATTTGCTCGCGATGCCCCTTTGCAACTATTCAACAATAATCTTATCGACCATGGGTTTTCCGAGGGCGATCTTGCTTCCCTTTACGTTGATCATAAACGGTCCCGGTCTGCCGGTGCTGACAACGGTTATCTCGACGTTGGGCACCAGGCCAAGTGCGGCTAACCGGCTCCTGAGTTTCTGGCCGGCGTTGATGGAAGTAAGCCTTACCTTTTGTCCGGGTTTTGCGTGTGCGAGAGTTTTGGTCGCTTTTCGCCGGGTGGCCTTTGACGGCGTTTTGTCTTTGGCGGCGGGGCGGTTCTTGCAGAATTGGCGGAATCGTCCGACGAGATCGTCGCCGTTTTTGTGGCTGTCGTTGACGAATTCGATAAAACCCATCAGCCGGTCGATGATAGCCGGGCCTAATGCGTGTGCGGCCTCGCAGGCGCCTTTTTGGGCAATGTCCTTTTCGACGCCGAGTACATTTACAAAAAATGATTGGATGATCTCGTGGCGTCTGGCGACCGTTTCAGCAATCCGCAGCCCGTCGTCGGTAAGCGTAACGATGCCATACGGCTCGTAATTGACCAGCCCTCTGTCGGCCAGGCTGCGCAGGGCGCGGGTCACGGACGATCTGGCGACTCCGAGTGTATCGGCGATCCCGCGGCTCCGGGCGACGCCCCGCTCGGCAGAGAGGTTCAAAATCGCCTCGAGATAGTCCTCAAGGGCGGCACTTAGCTTGCTGGTGTCATTGTCAGCCATAATACACCTGAGTTAACTCAAACTGGTCGTTTTTTCAAAACGGACCAATTTGAGAGTCGATAGTCGTTGGTCTTTAGTATTTAGTCGGTCGAATCCGCCTTCGGCGGATGCTGTTTTTATGCTGGATTCCCGTTTTCACGGGAATGACACGACGCATACAGCACTTGGCCAAAGTATTACGACCTGTTAACATAGTTAACATACTCTAATATAGTTAGTCTCGGCTAACTTTTCAAGTATTATTCACAAAAAATGCCTCTGCTGGCAAAAAAACATCGGCACTTCATTTTTTTGCTGAAATCGCATACAATGGCGGTCGCCGGCATTTGAGTATTCATTTTGTGGCGGGTTTGGACGATATATTGGAAATGGCGGATCTTAGTTCGGTGATCCGGGACATGTTTTTTAGGCAGGGAAGATCGATATGTGTGGAATTATAGCTTATCTTGGGCAGAAACCGGCCAGGCCGATACTGATAGAGGGCCTAAAGCGTCTTGAATACCGCGGGTATGACTCGGCTGGGGTTGCACTTTTAGGTGGCGATGAGATCAGGATTCAGAAGACCGCTGGCCGGATCAGTGCGCTGGAAGATATGATCGCTGGCGAAGCGTCGAGCGAGACTTTCGGCATTGGCCATACGCGATGGGCCACGCATGGGGCTCCCAATACGAAAAATGCACATCCGCACACCGATTATACGGGCAAGATCGCCTTAGCTCACAACGGAATTATCGAAAATTACGCCACGTTGAAGAAGTGGCTTATCAACGAGGGTTGTCCGTTCCAGACCGATACCGATACCGAGGTGGTCGCCAACCTGATCGGGTATTTTTATAAGCATGGCAATAGCATCAACGGCGACACTCCGGCGGACGGCCAGAACAAATTCGAGTGGGCCGTTCAGCAGGCACTTAACGAGCTTTATGGAAGTTACGGCCTGGCGATTATGTGCGCCGACTATCCCGACACGCTGATCGGGGCCAAGAAGGGCAGCCCGCTTATCCTGGGCCTGGGTGAAAATGAGTATATTATCGCCTCCGATGCCTCGGCGATCGTCGAGCATACTACGCAGGCGATCTATCTTGCCGATAATGAGATGGTGACGATAACGCCGACGAGTTTTCATACCAAGACGATTGACAATGTGGCGGTGACCAAGGAGCGCAAGGAGATCGAGTTTTCGTTGGAGCAGATCGAGCTTGCCGACTTTGACCATTACATGCTCAAGGAGATATCCGAGCAGCCGGTCGCTTTGCAGACGTGCCTCGGCGGAAGGGTCGATGTCAAGAATGCCCGTGTGGTATTGGGCGGCATCCAGTCGAATGTTCGCGATCTTGCCCGGACGAAACGGATAATCCTGACCGCCTGCGGGACGGCGTGGCATGCTGCGCTGGTCGGTGAGTTCCTTTTCGAGCAGTTGGCGAGGATACCGGCGGAGGTCGAATATGCAAGCGAGTTTCGCTATCGCAACCCGATCATCGAGGACGGCACGATCGTTATCGCGATCAGCCAGTCCGGTGAGACAGCCGATACGTTAGCCGCTGTCGAGCAGGCCAAGGAGCGGGGTGCAACGGTTCTCGGCCTGGTAAACGTGGTAGGCTCCACGATCGCCCGGACCACGGATGCGGGTGTCTACCTGCGTGTCGGGCCTGAGATCGGCGTGGCCAGTACGAAGGCGTTTACGGCACAGGTGGCGGTACTTGCGATGTTAGCGATCGAGTTGGGACGCAGGCGGCATCTCAGCACCGACAGCGCAGGCGCGCTTCTTGCCGAGCTTATGGCCCTGCCGCAAAAGATCGAGAGCGTTCTGGGCCAGTCCGATGCGATCAAGCAAATCGCTGAGGCCAATATCGACAGGGACAACTGGCTGTTTTTGGGCCGGGGGCTTAATTACCCCGTCGCCCTGGAGGGAGCCCTGAAGCTAAAGGAGATCAGCTACATCCACGCCGAGGGCCTGCCCGCTGCGGAGATGAAGCACGGACCGATCGCGCTGATAACCGACGGGATGCCGGCGGTCTTTATCGCGACGAAGAGTTCCAATTACGAAAAGATAATCGGCAACATCGAGGAGGTTCGCGCCCGCGGCGGCAAGACCATCGTGGTGGGGACCGAGGGCGACGAGAATATCAAGCAATACGCCGATGAGCTGATTACCGTGCCGGACACCACCGAGCAGCTCCAGCCGATCCTGACGGCGATACCGCTGCAATTGTTGGCCTATCACGCCGCGGTCCTCAGAGGTCACGACGTAGACAAACCAAGGAACCTGGCAAAAAGCGTAACGGTAGAATAATTGCGATTTGATTAGCTGTTGGACATTTTCAGAACCGGTTAGTTTTCCATTTCCATAGAAATGCAATAATCCTTAAAGCCCACGGCTTTCCAGAAAGAGATACCCTCCGGATTTGCCGTCAAGACCTCGACCCTGATTATTCTGGACTCAGGCCATGCATTTTGTTTAAGCCATGACATGGCCTGACGGCCGAGACCGTTACGTCTCATTTCGGCTTCAATGAAAAATTGTCGCAGATATACCCAGTCCGGGTCTTTCCTGTAGAGGGCGTAACCAATATCCTTGCCTTCCCGGCTGAAAATGACAGCAGTATACTCTTCTTTCAGCCAGGTCGACATGCGATCGTGAAGCTCAGGCAGCGTCATCTTATTGCGATGCCGCTCGTCACGAATGAGCTGCTGATTCATGTTAGAAAGCACGCCCACATCTTCCTGGCCGGCAAACCTATATTCCAAATCATTCATGGAAGTGTGCTCTCCAGCTTATTAGCACGTAGGAGGGGTAACCGCGTTACCCATCCTGACGGACGGCCTTTCAAGACCGCATGGGTAACAAGTTACCCATCCTACGCGGCCTGTATATCCTTGCCCGGCTACGCTGCCGAACAAAGTTCAATCTATTTTCGTGAGGCTGGTGAGCGTCTTACTGATGGTTTTTTCTTTGTTGTTTTTTCTGTGTGGCCCTGTAGTACCTTCATTGCTTTTTTTACGTCTGCGACCTTTAATACTCCGGTGGTTCTCCCGCCCCTTGCCCCGGCTGTGCAGTATGCGTAGGAGATGTTGATGTGGGCCTGGGAGAGTTTTTGTGCCACTGTCGCAAATGCGCCTGCCTTGTTTGACAGCATTACGCACAGCACGTCGGTCTCGTTGTAGGGCATGTTGAGCCTGTTTAGGACGTCGCGGACCTTGACCTGCGATGCCCCTATCACCCGCATCACACCGTGCTCGACCGAGTCCATCATTGTCAGGGCCACGACATTGACCTTGGCGGCGGCAAATTCATTGAGTACCTGGGCCAGCACGCCGGGTTTGTTTACCATGAAAATCGAAAACTGCGTATCAATATGCATCTGTTTATCTCCTTACTGATTGTCACCGGCATTTGGTATTCGTTACGCTTTGCCCGATCAATCGTTCTTGTCTTTTTCAGCCATCGCCTCGAGCGCGGTCTCGCGGTCGGGATAGAATTCGAAAATCTTGTCAAGGTTGGTGATCCTGAAGACGCGGCTGAGTTGAGCGTCGATGCCGCTTATCCGGACCATGCCGTCGTATTCCTTCAGCCGCCGCCAGACATCGACCAGGACTCCGAGCATCTGGCTTGAAAAGAATTTGACGCCGTCGAAATCGATCAGCATTATTTTCGGCTTATTTTCGGTGATGTAATCGCGAACTTTTGAACTGATCTCGCTGATCCCGGAAACGCTGCTGATGGTCGCCATGTTAAAGCCGACGACGGTAATATCGCCGTTTTGCGTAATTTCCAATAACTCCCTGTCTGCCATCGCCAAAGCGCTCCCGTCTGAGTGTCAATCTACAGTAACCATGATACCACAATTAGCATGAAAAGTCGATTAAATTTTACAATTTTTTTCGCCCCCTGTTCCGGCTTCGGTCAGCTTTCGGTGCACTTCCAGCAGGCTGCTATATGCTCGGGGCCGTCGTTTTTTGCCTCCAGTCGCTGGATCTCCTGCGAACACCTCTCTTCGGCTATCGGGCACCTCGGATGAAACGGACAGCCGGAAGGGGGGCTGGACGGGCTGGGGACCTCGCCATGCAGGACTATTCGCTTATGCTCCTTTTGCGGCACGGGCTCGGGAATGGCGCTCAGGAGGGCCCGCGTGTAAGGATGCAGCGGGTTGGCATAAATCCGGTCGCGGGAGGCGTACTCGACTATCCTGCCGAGGTACATCACCGCGACATAATCGCTGATATGCTCGATGACAGCCAGGTCGTGCGCGATGAACAGGTACGTAAGGCCCAACTGTTCCTGCAGATCCTGGAGCAGGTTGATGATCTGCGACTGGATCGAGACATCCAGCGCGCTGACCGCCTCGTCGCAGACGATAAACTTCGGATCCAGCGCAAGAGCACGCGCAACGCCGATCCGCTGACGCTGGCCGCCGGAGAATTCATGCGGATATCGCCCGGCATGGTTAGCTGATAGACCCACCTTTTCCAGAAGCTCGGCCACGCGTTGACGCCTCTGCCTGGCTGGGGTCAGACGGTGAACGAGAGGCCCTTCGCCGATGATGCTGCCGACCGTCATGCGGGGGTTCAGCGAGCCGTAAGGGTCCTGGAAGATAAGCTGCATATCGCGTCGAATGCGCCGCATGTCAGCGCCCGGCAGAGAGAAGACATCTTCGCCGTCAAAGCGAACCGTCCCTTCCGTCGCATCGATCAACCGCAGGATCGTCCTGCCGACCGTGGTCTTTCCGCAGCCGCTCTCGCCAACGAGCCCGAGCGTTTGGCCCGGCTCGATCTTGAAGCTGACCCCGTCGACCGCCTTGACATGTGCGACTGTCCGCGAGAAAAAGCCCCGCCGGACGGGAAACCACGTCTTAAGGCCGTCAACTTCCAGCAGGAATCGGTTTTTTTCCGTATTTTGATTCATATTCCTCAATTTCGTCTTGTCTCTGGTAGCCTTCGGCAAACCAGCACGCAACCTCTCTGCCCGCCTCGACCCGGCGAAGTTCGGGCTCGCAGCTTTGGCATCGCGGGTCGCCGGCGCCGACCGGACATCTCGGATGGAACTTACAACCCGAAGGGAAATCCAGCGGATCGGGAACGGACCCGCCAATGACGTCCAGCCGCTTAAGCCGGCTTCCGATCCGAGGCAGCGACCGCAGCAGGCCCTTGGTATAAGGATGCAGCGGCTTTTCGAAGATTGGCCCGACAGCCGCCTTTTCGACCACCTTCGAGGCGTACATCACCACGACATCGTCGGCATTCTCGGCAACTACGCCGAGGTCATGCGTGATCAAAAGCACGCTCATATTCTTGTCCGCCTGGAGCTGCCGCAAAAGCTCCATGATCTGGGCCTGAATGGTCACGTCCAGCGCCGTCGTCGGCTCATCGGCTATCAAGAGATCCGGCGAGCAGCTTAGCGCCATCGCGATCATTACCCGCTGTCGCATCCCGCCGCTGAGTTGGTGCGGATATTCGGTCATCCGCCGCTCGGGGTCGGCGATACCGACCGTTCGCAGCATCTCCGTGGCATGGCCCCAGGCATTCTTCGCCTTTGCGCTCTGGTGAAGCTCGATGGCCTCGACGATCTGGGCTCCGACGGTATGAACGGGATTTAAGCTGGTCATCGGCTCCTGGAAGATCATCGCGATGTGATTGCCGCGAATCGCGCGCATTCGGTTTTCGTTCGCTTTGAGCAGGTCGTTTTTGCCGTAAAAGACCTCGCCGCTGACGATCTCGCCGGGCGGCTGGGGTATCAGACGCAGGATCGAAAGGGCGGTTACACTCTTGCCGCAGCCGCTTTCGCCAACAAGGGCAACCGTCCGCCCCTTACCGATATCAAAGCTGACATCGTTGACCGCACGAACGTCGCCCTCCTCGGTACTAAAGCACACCGAAAGGTCGCGAACCGATAGCAGTAAATCCTTACCCATCACCGCGACCCCCTCAATCTCGGGTCGATAGCATCCCGCAGCGCATCGCCGACGAGGTTATAAGCCAGGACCGCCAAAAAGATCGCGATGCAGGGCGGATAGACCATGTACGGGGCGACACGCAGAGAATCGTAGGCCGTCCGCAGGATATTGCCCCACGAAGGGTCCGGGGCCTGAACGCCGAAGCCCAGCCAGCTCAGGCCGGATTCGACCAGGATCGCGCTGGCGATGCCAAACGTAATGCTCACCAGGACCGGAGCTAACGAATTGGGCAGGATGTGCCGGAACATTATTCGCGTGTGGCCTACGCCGAGGCAGCGCGCGGCTATGACATAATCCTGCGTTTTGATCCGCATGAACTCGGCGCGGGCGTAGCGGGCGATACCCGTCCATCGCGTAAGCCCGATGACGATCATCACATTGACGATATTCGGTTCCAGCCAGACCATTATCGCAAGGATAAGGAAGAAGACGGGAAAGCAGATGACGATCTCGATGATCCGGCTGATGATCGCGTCGACCCAGCCGCCCCAATAACCGGCGATCGCGCCGACTATGATGCCGATAACGGCCGCCAGACCCATCGAAACAAAGCCGACCTTGACCGAAACGGCTGTGCCGTGGATCATTCTGGCTGCGATGTCGCGGCCTAATTCATCGGTTCCGAGCCAGTGCTCAGCCGACGGCGGAGTGAAAAAGTCCAGCGTCTGCTCCCGCTCGCCATACGGTATGAGCGGCCAGATGGCAAAGTCGCCGGCGTCAAGCTCGGTTTTGGCGTCAAACTGCGGCAGGTTG
>DAOVVQ010000339.1 GCA_030637065.1 Planctomycetota bacterium | reverse complement strand
GGCGGATCCGCATATTCTCGATATCCGCCATACTCCTCCTCTCGGCCTGAGGATAGCGAACCATCACACGGATATCGTCGCGGCCCCGCTGAACCCGCTGGACTTCCTGACCGTAAAAACCCTGCCGCGCCTGACGCGCGAGATCCGACAGCGTAAGACCCAGCATCCTGCCCTTGTCCTTAAGATCGATCTTGATCTCGAGCTTGCCCGGCTCGAACGTATCGGTTATATCGAGCACCCCGGCATACTCGCCGAGACTCTTCTTGAGTTCCTCGACAACCTCGAGCAACTGATCGAAATCATAGTGGCTAAGCTCCACGTTTACAGGGTCCCCGGCCTGGAAAAACGTCGATGCAAACGTAAGAGACGACACACCCGGTATCTGCCCGACCAGCTCCCGCCACCTCGCAGCGATCTGCATCGAAGGCACCTTTCGCAGCTCACCCTTCAACAGCTCGATATTGATCTCCGCGGCATGACCGCCGCTGTCCGAGGTGCCGGAGCCGCCGCCGCGATTCTCGCTGGTAAAAGGCTGCTTGCCGATAGTCGTCGACATGTGATAAAAAACAGAAGGACTGCCCGGATCATTGCCGGCGTCAAACTCATCCCTTACCAGCTCAGCCGCCGCTTCGATCCTGGCTACTATCTTTTTCGTCTGCTCGACGCTCGTACCCTGCGGCATCGAAAGCGACGCCCACACATTGTCGGCATCGATCTTCGGCAGCAGCGTGAACTGTATATACCCGCTGGCAACGATACCAACCACGGACATCAGAACCAAAATACCCAGCGACACCGTCAGGTACCGCCAGGCGACCGCCGTTTCCACGATCCTGCAAAAAATCCCGTTTATGAAACGGTCAAGGCACTTGCGAATAAAATCCTGGAATATGCCGATCGGCCCGCGTTTCTTGCCCGTTCGGTCAAAAAGCGGATTGCCCGACAGATGCGCAGGCAGAATACACAACGCCTCGACAAGCGAAAACGCAAGAACACTGATGACGATTATCGGGATCACCCGGATAAATTTACCCATCATACCCGCCGTATAAAGCAAAGGCATAAACGCAACCTGGGTAGTCAGCACCGCCGTAACAACCGGCATCGCCATCTCCCTTACGCCCTTTATCGCCGACTTAACCGGGCCCATACCCTGCTGCCGGTAGGCGAAAATGTTTTCACCTACCACGATCGCATCGTCAACTACGATACCAAGCGCCAATATAAACGCAAAAACCGACAGCATGTTGATCGAGACTCCCAGGTGAGGCATCAGCCAGAAGGCGCCCATAAAGGATATCGGAATACCCAGGGTCGTCCAGAAGGCAAGACGAAGATCGAGAAATATTGACAGGCAGATAAAAACTAACGTCAAACCGATCATCGCGTTTCGCTGAAGCAGGTTTATTCTCCCCTTCAGAAATTCCGACTGGTCATACCACGTTGCCGCCGAAATACCCTCCGGCAGACGTGGTTGCTGCTCGGCGACATACTCCTTGCACAACCGGGCCAGTTCTAACACATCCTGACTGCCGACCCGAAAGACTTGCAGGCTCACCGCGGGCTTGCCGTCGAAACGCGACATCAGGTCCGAATCTTCAAAACCGTCAATAACATCGGCGATATCACCAAGACGTATCTTGGTTCCGTCATGCCTGGTTATTACCACAATTTTTTCAAACTCAGACCCGGCGTACATCTGCCCCTTTGTTCGGATGAGTATCTCGCCTCCTTCGGTCTTGACTTGTCCACCGGGCAAGTCAAGCGACGAGCGACCCACAGCATTTGCCACATCATCGATGCTCAACCCGTACCTTTGAAGGTTCTCTTCCGAGACCTCAATCGATATTTCATACCGTCTGGCACCCGTAACATCGACCTGCGAGATATTCGGCATGGCTGTAAGCTCGTCGCGCATGTGCTCGGCGACGTTCTTGAGGGTTCTTTCGGGAACGTCACCGTAGATTACAATATATATTACATGATGGCGAACGGTCGCTTCCCGGATTATGGGCTTTTCCGTCTCCTTCGGAAACGTGATGATCCGATCGACCTCGGCCTTTACCTCATCCAAAACCTCCTTCGGATCCATGTACTCTTCCACTTCGATGATAACGCTGCCGGACCCCTCCGAAGCTACCGACCGCAATCGCTTGATACCCTCGATACCGGCGACAGCCTCCTCAACACGCATACAAACACCCTCTTCGACCTCCGCAGGAGATGCGCCAAGATACGGAACGCTCACCGTGATCATATCAAGGCTCGTCTCGGGGAATATCTCGACCGTCGTCGTAAACAAACTCAGAACCCCGCCAGCCAATATCAGCATCATCAGCAGATTCGCCGCCACATGGTTGCGGGCAAACCACGCCAAAATGCCCTTGTTGTCATCTTTGAGATCGTTCAACAGATCGATCCTCCAAATCAGATTCCGGATTCGTCACGTTTACCTGTATCTTCATCCGGTCAGTCACCGTATCGAGCGGGCTGGTAATAACAATATCTCCGCTGCTCAGCCCCGAAGCGACATACGCATGTTCTTTATCATTCCGAATGATCTCGACCCTCTGAATATTCAGCCGATCCTCACGCGCCACCCACACCTCGTCGCCGTTATGCACCGCGTAACGAGGCACGGCAATAATATCTTTCAGCTTCCTGCCCTTTATCGTAACCTCGACAAACATCCCCGGCACAAGAGCAGGCCGGCCATTTGACAGCTTAAAGGGCTCGGGAACCTCGACTACCACATTGACCATCCGCGACGAAGGATCGATCCTCCCCTGCGTCCGAATCACCTTGCCCTCCCACGAATGCTCCGCACCGGCAAAGCTCGCCGCGACAACCGCTTCGGTGCTGTTATGGCCCGAAGATCGCCCGCTGGGACCGGAATTGCTCTCGGGTATGCTGAACCACTGAAGATCGCGATCCTCCAACGGAACCACGATCTCCACCACGTCCGTCCCGTAGACCGTCGCAACCGCCTGACCGCTCATAAGATACTGGCCAATGTCAACCGACTCAGCCTGCACCCGTCCGGCAAACGGCATCGAGATAACGGTCCGCTTCAAATTAAGCTGCGCCTTGGCCAACTGTGCCTCAGCCGCCTTAAGCTCGGCCTTTGCCTGGCTGATCTGCGGACTTCCCCACACCACAGGCGACGTCGGTTCTTTGCCTGTATTAATCTGGTCCCACTCCTGGCGGGCAACCGTCGCCTCAGCCAATTCCTGGTCCAGCCGGACCTGAGCACGCGCCACCACCGCCGCGGCACTCTCG
>DAOVVQ010000103.1 GCA_030637065.1 Planctomycetota bacterium | reverse complement strand
TTTCGATGAATTCAAGCTGCTTTTGGGGCGGAAAATGCGGCAAGATAATATTGGACTTTGGGGTAATGGCCGGGTACTCTGCGTTGGTGTTCTTAACCGAACTATAAATTATGGGAGATAAGATCATGAGAACATTCGTAAGCAAGCCGCTGACATGTGCCCTTTTAGTCTCAATGCTGCTGTGCCTGGTCGGTTGTCAGGCGAAGTTTGTCATGCCCGAAGAGGATGATGGCAGGACCGCGCTCTTTAACGGTGCCGATTTTGCCGGCTGGAAGATGTTTGTCCCCGATGAGGGCGTCGATGTCAATACGATATGGAGCGTCAAGGACGGTGTTATTCACTGCAAAGGCCAGCCCAACGGCTATATACGTACTAAGAAAAAATACTCGAATTACAAACTCCATCTCGAATGGCGATGGACCGCAAAGCCCACCAACAGCGGCGTATTGCTCCATGCCTCCGGGCCGGATGACGTCTGGCCGCGATGTATCGAAGCCCAGCTAAAAGCACAAAGCGCCGGTGATTTCGTCATGATCAAGGGTACCGGCGTAACCGTGGACGATCGGGCCTTTTACGATCCTGCGAAGACCTATGTAGTTGCACAGAAAAAACATGACAGCAACGAAAATAGCCCCGGAAAGTGGAATACGTACGACATTTACTGCAAGGGCAACACGATCAAACTGTATGTTAACGACGTGCTGCAAAATGAGGCCTCGAACGCGACCGACACATCAGGGTGGATATGCCTCCAGAGCGAGGGCAGCGAGATCGAGTTCAGGAACATATACCTGGTGCCGCTCCACTGATGACGCCTTTCGTTTGCGTTAAGGAGTCAACCCGGTTACGAAGGCCGCCTGGCTGGCGAAGAATCTATCAGTGGGGAATCTAAAAGTCAAACTCGACGGGGTATTCTGATGGGCGCTCGATTTGTTTGACGGGTTGAGGCAGGCGCCTAAGCTGCCCGGCCAGCCTTTCGCTAATAGTCTGCATGTCCTCCGTTTCGGTAAAGGGCTTTAGCATATCTTCATCGCGATTGGCGGGTGAATCTGGCTCTTCTGGGCTCAGGGGCGATACGATATCTTTCTCGAAGTGCTCGTTTGTTACCCGTGTAACCCTTTTTCGCCCCGGAAGGGTGATTTTGGGTTGCAATTTTGTTGGTTTTTGTTCATAATACGAACTTTTTGTTGGCGAAAGGTGTATGTTTCGGTAATTTTAACGGTCTATTTGCGGCCTGTTCGGGTCGGCAAATTTCATTGGCAGGTGGGAGCTTAAAAGGAGAAATATCTATGACAATGGATATCAAGCAGATTGGGAATCTTGTACAGGAAAAAAGCGAGTTTGTTCGTTTACTTTTCTCGGAGATGGATAAGGTCATCGTCGGCCAGCGTTATATGCTCGAACGCATTCTGATCGGGCTTTTGGCTAACGGCCATGTGCTCTTGGAGGGCGTGCCTGGTCTGGCTAAGACTATGGCGGTTACGATCCTTTCGCGGGTGATCGACGCCGATTTCAAGCGGATCCAGTTCACGCCGGACCTGCTGCCAGCCGACCTTATCGGCACGCAGATCTACCGCCAGTCCGACGGCGAATTCCAGACGCGAAAGGGGCCGATCTTTGCCAATATCATCTTAGCTGACGAGATCAACCGGGCGCCCGCGAAGGTCCAGAGCGCACTTTTGGAGGCGATGCAGGAGCGGCAGGCCACTATCGGCGGTGATACCTTCGATATGCCCAGTCCGTTTATGGTATTAGCGACGCAGAACCCCATCGAGCAGGAGGGGACCTATCCGCTGCCCGAGGCGCAACTTGACCGGTTCATGCTCAAGTTGAAGATCGACTATCCCGAAAAGAGCGAAGAGCGGCAGATACTTGATCGCATGGCTGCGACGAATAAGCAGTTCGATATCAAGCCGGTCATCAAACTCGATCATATCGCCGAGGTGCGAAGCGTGGTCGACGAGATATATATCGACGAGAAGATCAAGGATTACATCGTAGATATCGTTTGTGCGACGCGCGAGCCGAAGAAATACGGGCTCGATCTGGAAGAGTTCATTAATTACGGCGCTTCGCCGAGGGCGACGATCTTCCTTGCCGTCGCCGCCAAGGCCCACGCCTTCATCCAGCAGCGGGGCTATGTAACGCCGCAGGATGTCAAGAGTATCGGCGCCGACGTACTCAGGCACCGTGTGATCGTAAGCTACGAGGCTGAGGCGGAAGATATGGCCAGCGAGGACATTATCAAAAAGATATTCGATAACATCGAGGTGCCGTAGATTTCCGCGTGGGCTTTGAGTCCACCTACATTGCCCGAAGTGACGAGTCAGGTTTGTTGCAGGTTTTGAGATGATACCCAAAGAGCTGATCAAGAAAATAAAGCAGATCCAGATCTTCACCTCGCGTGCGGTCGACGCCAGCTTTGCAGGCCAGTACGAAAGCGTCTTTAAGGGCCGGGGCATGCAGTTCGACGAGGTTCGCGAGTATACGCCCGGCGACGATATTCGCAGCATCGACTGGAACGTTACCGCCCGGACGGGCAAGGCCTATATCAAACGCTTCGTCGAAGAGCGGGAGATGACCGTGATGTTCGCCGTCGACCTTAGCGCGTCCGGCGAGTTCGGAACGGTCGATAAGATGAAAAACGAACTGGCTGCCGAGTTTTGCGCGGTGCTTGCCTTTGCCGCTGCCAAGAACAACGACAAGGTCGGGCTCTTGATCTTTACCGACAAGGTCGAGCTGTACATTCCGCCCAAGAAGGGCATAAGTCACATGTTGCGGCTTATACGCGAGTTGCTATATTTCAAGATGCCCAAGGGCAATACCGATATTCCGCAGGCTCTGGACTATCTGGCCAGGGTGGTGCGAAAGAAGGCGACGGTGTTTCTTGTGTCCGATTTTCTGGAGACCGATTTCAAGAAGCCGCTGAGCCTTTTGAACAAGCGTCATGACGTTATCGCCGTTTCCGTTCGCGACAAGGCCGAGATTGCTCTGCCGAGTGTGGGCCTGATCGAGTTTACCGACGCCGAGACGGGCGAGACGATAATAGTCGACACATCGAGCCGCAGGTTCAGGAAGCAGTTTGCCTCCCGGAGCTCGCAGCGGTTCGACGAACTGACAAATATGCTGCGGTCGATCAATATCGACTGCATCAACATAAGCACGGACCGGGCCTATATCCAGGACCTCGTGCGATTTTTCCACATGCGGCACAAGAGGTATTGAAGGTTCGAAATAACATACGCAAATGCAAAGAGAGTTTGGGAGTAAGGAGTAATGGAAGATAAACTTGATTTTTCGCTGCCGGAGAAGAAGAAATCCGCCAGCAGTGCCTGGCTCGCGGTTTTGCTGCTGCTTATAGCGGTCGCTCTGGGCGCTGGGAATCTTTTTGTCGCGCTAAGAGGCCCCAGCCAGACTGCCGGGACCGGCTCGCAGGATTTCAGCGCCGAGAAGACAAGGCAGCTTGCGACAAAGCTCGCTCAGCGTAATCTATATCTGCCGGCTGCGAAGGTGTGGCAGGACTACCTCGCAAGCGGCGAATTAACAGACGACCAGCGGGCGCAGGCCCTGTTTCAGGTGGCGACAATGCTGAAAAAGGCCGGGCGATACGAAGAGGCTATCGAGAATTTCTATCGAAGCGAGATGACCTCGAAGATCGACGACCTGGCCTCGGCGATCAATGTCCACATCAAGGACTGCTTTCAGCGATTGGGCAAGTTTTCGGCGCTGCGGTACGAGATGATGGACCGTACCAGCCTGAAAGATTCCCAACTCGCCGCCGGCAATGTTGTCGCTGAGATCGGGGCTGAGAAGATAACCGAAGCCGAGCTCGATGCCGTGATCGAAGATCAGATCGATAACCAGCTTGCACCGATGGCGGCCTTTATGACGCCCGAGCAGGTTAATCAGCAGAAGGAGCGGATGCTTGCGGAATTAAAATCGCCGCAGACCCGGCAGCAGATATTGCAGATGCACCTTGCACAGGAGATTTTGTATCGCCAGGGACTCGAGGAGGGTTTAGCTGAAACGGATGCGGTCAAAAGGCTCCTTGAGGACCTTTCGCGGCAGACGATCAGTCAGCACCTCATCAGCCGCGAACTTGCCGACAAGATCAACATTACCGAGACCGATCTGCAAACGTATTACAAGGCCAATTCGGGCGATTATGTTGAGCCTGCCACGGTAGAGATCAGCCATATCGTCTCAGCCGAAAAGTCCGGCGCCGAGGAGATCATCGAAAAGCTGCAAGACGGCGGCGATTTTGCCGGGCTGGCAAAGACCGATTCGATTGACGAGGTCACGAAGGAAAACGGAGGCAGGATCGACACGCCGGTGAGCAAGGGGTCATACGTGCCGGTCATCGGCGACAATAAGGAGCTGAATGACAGGATATTTGCCGCCAAAAAAGGCGACCTGCTTGCAGAGCCGATCGAGTCGGATGCCGGCTGGCACGTAGTCAGGGTCGATGGCAAGACCGAAGCCAGGCAGAAGAGCTTTGACGAGGTAAGCGGAGAGGTGATGACGACGCTGTCGAATAAAAAGCGGCAGGACGTTCAGCAGGCTTACATACAGCAGTTGATGGAAAAATACGATGTCGTTATTCATACCTCCGCGTTCGCTCCGGCGCCGACGGATCAGCCGTCAATGCCGGCGGGGCACCCATAGAGTGCGGGGCGAAGGATTTAGATCGTAAGGGACCATGAAGAAGGTGACCGGAAAATATATTGTTGGTTTGATGTTGCTTTGCTGCGGGTTGCTCTCGCTCTGCGCCAGCTGTGATAAGGACCAGGCAGGCAGCAAGGCCCAAATCGAGTTCGAGATCGACAAACCCTACGAGCGGGGTCCACTGGCGGTGCATGTGTTGGTGGAAAGGGCGCAGATGACCATCGCCGATACGGTGACGCTGCGGTTAGAGGCGACGATCGAAGCGGGTTATGAGGTCCAAATGCCCGAGGTTGGCGGCGTGATGGAGAGCTTTGGCATTCTCGACTGGGACAACCTCGGCGATAAGCTCGACGAGAATAATAATGTGGTCAAGCGATATCAATATCGGCTCGAGCCGTTTCTTTCGGGCACTTTTCAGATACCGGCCTTTGGATTTCAGTTTCATGAGACCGGCGGCGACCCGGAGCAGGAGCCATACGTCCTTGAAACCGAGCCGATCGATGTTGAGGTTACTTCGCTATTGGGTGAGCAGCGGGAAGGGCTGGTCATTGCCGATATCGAGGACGTCGTCGAGATGCCGAAGGAGTCTATGCCCAGGTGGCTTTATGTCACGGGTCTGGTGCTCATTTATGTCCTGCCGCTGGTGATATTGGCTTATTTTCGCCGCCGAAAGATTGCCAAAGTTGTCCGCATTTTCAGATCCGCCCACGAGATCGCTTATGAGCGGCTCAGGAAGCTCGTCAAAGAGGACCTCGTGACAGCGGGCAGGATCAAGGAGTTTTACGAGCGGGTAAGCGATATCCTCAGGCACTATATCGAACACCGTTTTGACCTGCGGGCGCCGGAAAGGACGACGGAAGAATTTCTGATCGAGCTTGCCGATACCGATGTGCTGACTGCTTCGGATAAGTCCGACGTTGGCGAGTTTCTGAAGCATTGCGATCTGGTTAAGTTCGCCAAACACAGCCCGACCACCGATCAGATACAGGGGATGTTTGACCTGGTGAAGAGTTTTATCGAAAAGACCAAATCCGACCGGCGGCAGGTCGATGTTACGGGCGCCGTCGCCAAAGCGACTCAGGTGCAACCAATCGAAGTGGGGGGCGATTAGATGGAACTGTATTCGCCTTATGTTTTGCTGCTGATGTTGCTGCTGCCGGTGATGGCGTATCGGATGCTGCGCAAGAAGGCTGCGGCTGCGGTGAAATTCCCGAGCCTGGCGGATATGCGGACGATGCTGGTCTCATGGCGTCTGAGGCTAAGGCCGCTGCTTGCACTGGCCAGGCTGGCGTGCCTGGCGCTCCTGATAGTGGCAATGGCTCGCCCGAGGCAGGGTACGGTCCGGTCGGAGATATCGACCGAGGGCGTTGCGATAGAGGTAGTCGTCGACCGCTCAAGCAGTATGCAGGCGGAGATGGATCACGACGGCCAGAAACTCAACCGCCTCGAGGTGGTAAAGAAGGTCTTCGCCGACTTCATACAGGGCGGCAAAAAGGGCCTGAGGGGCAGACGCAGCGACCTTGTGGGGCTGATAACATTCGCCCGTTACGCCGACACCAAATGCCCGCTGGTACACAGCCACGATATTTTAGTCGAGTTCCTCAATCAGACCGAACTGGTCAAGGTGCGAAGCGAGGACGGCACAGCCATCGGTGACGCCATCGCGTTGGGCGGAGCACGCCTGGAAAAAGCCGAGGAGGAGATCCAAAAGAGAAACATGCAGTTGCGACAGGCCGGCCTCGAGCAATCCGATATCGACGAAGAGCCCGGCTTTAAGATCAAGAGCAAGGTGATGATCCTGTTGACCGACGGCCAGAATAATGTCGGAAGGTACAGCCCGATCGAGGCGGCCAAACTGGCCAAAGAATGGGGCATAAAGATCTACACCATCGGCATCGGCTCGGCCCAGGCGTTTACATCGCAGACGTCATGGATGGGAACGTACATGGTGCCTGCCGGGCAGGAACTCGACGAGAGGCTGCTAAAGGCCATTGCCGAGAGTACCGGCGGTTTTTACGCACGGGCAGGCGACGCAAATGCCCTTCGCGAGGTAGTTAAAAAGATCGACGACCTTGAAAAGACCACGGTCAAGTCCGTGCAGTATACTCAATATGCAGAGCGTTTCGGCCCGTGGACGAAGGGCGCACTGCTGATGCTGGCGCTGGAGATATTAGGCAGTTGTACTATATTTAGAAAGATACCGTAACACAGGAAGTGATCATGGATTTTGGTAATATGGATTTTGGTAATTACGAGGCGATCTGGCTTTTGTTTGCCGTGCCGTTTTTGATCGGAGCCTATATATGGTGCTTCTGGCGAAAGGCTTGCGCGCTGAAGGTCCTTGCCCATACCGAAATGCTCAAGAAGATCAACGACAGCGTCAGCGTCAAAAAGCAGATATTCAAGGCCTGCCTGCTGATAGGGGCCTTCGCCAGCATCGTCGTCGCGCTGACCGAGCCCAAGTGGAACCCTCAGCCAATGGAGATCAAGCACAAGGGCAGGGACATCGCCATCCTGCTCGACACATCCCGTTCGATGCTCGCAGAGGACCTTCGGCCTAACCGGCTCGAGCGGTCCAAACTCGCCATTGCCGACCTGCTCGAGGTCCTGCAGGGCGACCGGATCGCAATTGTTACCTTCGCCGGGAACGCATCGGTAAAATGCCCGCTGACACAGGATTATGCCTTTGTTCGGATGGCCCTGGCGGACATCTCCACCGAGAGCACCCAGCGGGGCGGAACGTTGATAGGCGACGCCATTCGCAAGGCAACCACCGAGGTTTTCGACACCACCAGCCGCGAGTTTAAGGACCTGATCCTGATCACCGACGGCGAAGATCACGACAGCTTTCCCGAGAAGGCCGCCGAGAAAGCCGGCGCCGACGGCGTAAGGATCATTGCGATCGGACTGGGCAGCGAGACCGAAGGGGCGAGGATACCCGTCACCGGACCGGACGGGAGGAAGACCTTCCTTAAATATCAGAATGAGGAACACTGGTCGAAAGTCGACGGCGATATGCTGCGAAAGGTCGTATACGCCACCGACGGCGGCAAGTACCTCTCCGTTGAGCCGGGCGAGACCTTCAACCTTGACGAAATTTATCTGGACCTGATCGCCTCGGCACAAAAACGCGAGCTGGAGTCGACTACCATGATGAAATACGACGAAAAATTCCAGATATTCCTGGCATTGGCTGCGATACTGATCGTTTGGGAGGCACTGACAAGTGAACGCAAAAAGGCTTAGGATAATTTTAGCGGCAGTTGCCGTCTCGTTGGCCCTTTACGCCGCAGATGCGACCGCAGCCGACCCCGCATTGGAGTCCGTCCAGCAGGGAAACGACCTGTACGCCAAAGGCGATTATAACGAGGCGATCAACAAATACGATGAGAGCCTCATAGACAAGCCCGAGGCCGTGATCCCCAAATTCAACAAGGCCAACAGTTACTACCGCCTCGAAGATATCTCGCAGGCGCTGGACCTGTACCGCGAAGTTGCCGCTGACAGCAAGGATATGAAACTCGTCGCCCGCTCGAAGTACAACACCGGCAATTGTTATTTTCAGCAGGGGCTAAAGCAGAAAGATTCCAACCTGCAAAAGGCCCTCGAAGATATGCAGACCAGTATAAGCTACTGGCGGCAAACTCTCGACATCGAGTCGGAAAACGAAAAGGCGGCGAAGAATATCGAGGTCGCCCGCCTGATGATCAAGGATATTATCGACCAGATCAACAAGCAGAAAGAAGAGCAGCAAAATCAGCCACAGGACCCGAATCAGCCCCAGCAGCAGCAAGAGCAGCAACAACAGCAGGATGACCAGCAGCAACAGGACCAGGCCGACCAGCAGCAGCAAGACCAGCAAAACCAACAAGATCAGCAGGATCAGCAGGACCAGCAGGATGAGCAGGATCAGCAAGACGCCCAGCAGGACTTTGCCCCCGACGCGACCGCACAGGAGATATTAGACAACGAGCAGGAGCAGAAAAAGGACCGGCAGATACACCAAAGAGGTGGATGGCAAAAGGTCGATAAGGACTGGTAGTATGACAAACTTTGCAAGACATACTGTATTTGGATTGGTGCTGCTGTTGTCAGCGGTATCCGTTGGCCGCGGCGCAATCCGCGTTGTCGCACAGGTGAGCACGTCGAGGGACATCTATGCCGGCGAGCGGTTCGTCTACTCGGTGGTCATCGACGGGCACGACAAAGCCGCATGGGTCGACACCAGGCCGCTGGAACGATATGCTCCGCAGCTTGTCGAAAGCAGAAACGTCTCGCAGACCTCCATCCAGATCGTCAACGGAAGGACCACCCAGAATACCACCAAACGTTACGTGATGGGCTATTCATTGCAGGTCGAAAGTCCCTCGAAGATAAACATCCCGTCTCTGGACGTGGTCGTCGAAGGAAAGACGTACCGGACCAACCCGATTACGGTGAATATTCAAAAACCCGGCATGACAAAACTGATAGCCCTGAATGTAACTCTCTCGCAGGAAAAGTGCTACGTCGGCCAGCCGATTTTGTTTACGGCAGACTTTTCTTACGCCGCCCAGATCGCCGATACCCAGTTCAACCTTCCGGCTCTGGACGGCGGCAAATTCGGATTTGAAAACCCGGACGTGATCGTCAGCCAGGCCAGAGAGTATGACCTCGGCAACGGCACGACGGTTATGATCAGTAAGGACCGCACCACTCGCGACGGCCAGCAGTTCGAGCGGCTCAGGATGCAAAAGATCCTGATACCCAAGGCCGCGGGAATGCTCAAGTTCGACCCGGCGACCGTCTCAGCCAATGTCGCTATCGGGCAGACGCGCTCGCGCGACGGGTTCTTCGGTGATTTCTTCGGATCACGAACGCAGTACAAGCGCTTTGTCACAGGTTCCGAGCCGATAACCCTTAACGTCCTGCCTTTGCCCCAGCAGGGCAGGCCCGCCGGCTTTACCAACCTGATAGGACATTACACCATCAGCGCAAGCGCCTCGCCGACCGAGGTGAGCGTTGGCGACCCTATCACGCTTACGATCAAGATCGCAGGCGGCAGGCTCCTAAAGCACATCCAGTGGCCCGACCTCGATAAGATTGCGGCGATGGCCGCCAATTTCAAGATACCCACCGACAAGGCCTCGCCGGTCATTGAAAACGGTGTTAAGGTCTTCACCCAAACGATTCGCGCCGAGAATGCCGACGTAACCGAGATCCCGCCGATACCATTAGCCTATTTCGATGCCCGGAAGGGCGAGTATGCGGTTGCCCGCTCCAAACCGGTCAAGCTCGATGTCTCGCCGACGAGGAAGCTGACCATCGCCGACTTCGAGGGACGCGACTTTGCACCGATTAACAAGAAGGTCGAGGTCGTGAAAAAGGGCCTCTCCGCCAATTACGAAGGGCCGGATGTGTTGGTGAATATGAGTTTTTCGCCGTTGAGCGCCGCAGCCAGTCCCGGCTATGCCCTGCTGTGGTCGCTGTCTTTCGCCGCGATGGTTATAAGTGCGCTGACAAAACTCGCCACCCGTACCAGCCCGGAAAAGATCGCCCGCAGACGCAGGAAAAACGCCGCATCAAAGGCAATAAAGCAGCTAAAGAAGATTCGCCCGGCAGACGATGCGGCTGGGTCGGAACTTATGGTCGCCGCAATGAGGCAGTATATAGGCGACCGCTTCGACCGAATGGCCGGCTCGCTTACCGCGGACGAATGCCGCGGAATAATCGTTGACGCCGCCGGAGATATCGAGATCGCTGACAGGTTCCGCCAGACCATGACCGCATGTGAGCAGTCAAGGTACGCATCCGCCCAGGCGGACGCATCGCCCCAGCAGGTTAAAGAAGTGATCAGGCTCATTGCCGCAATCGAAAAGGCCGCGAAATGACCGCAGGGAAAATCATCCTGATAGCAGCTTTGGCACTTGCTTTTGCCTCGGGCCCCGTCGCTCGGGCGGGCTTGTCGCAGGAGCAGGCGTACTCATTGTTCAGCCAGGCCAACGAGGCCTTCAGGCAGGCCAACGCCGCAACCGACGATCCGGCCCAAGCCGAAAAGCTCTACGAAAAGGCGATACTAAGCTACGAAAAGGTCATAACCGAAGGCAGCATAGAAAACGCCCGGCTATATTACAATCTCGCAAACGCCTGCCTCCTCAAGGACGATATCGGCAAAGCGATTTTGAACTATCGTCGCGCCGAAAAACTCGACGGCTCCGACGCCAACATCCGAAAGAATCTCACCTTCGCCCGCAGCCAGAGGATCGACAAGGTCGCCGTCAAAACCGAAAAGCAGGTCCTCCAGACGCTGTTCTTCTGGCACTACGATTTTGCGACCAAAACAAAGTTCCTGCTGACCTGCATCTTTTTTGCGATCGTCTGCACCGCAGTTACGCTGATGATATGGTTTGGCCGAACCGCCGCATTGTCGGCGATTGCGGTGATCTGCGTGATATTGACCGCCGGTTTTTTAAGCTCCGTCCTCGTCGAGGTCAATATCGATGCGAAAAAGATATCCGGCGTCATTACCGCCAATGAGGTCATCGCACTTCAGGGCGACGGGCCCAATTACCCGGCAAGTTTCGAGGCTCCCCTGCACGCCGGGACCGAGTTCGACCTGATCGAGAGCCGTCCCGGATGGCTGAACATTCGACTGACCGACAGCAGCAGCGCCTGGATCCCGGACCACTCAGCAGACCTGATCTGATACCGATCCCCTTAAAAAAATGCGTGTCAGTCCGCCAGTAAGGGTGGCAGCGTGTTTGCGCAGCAAAC
>DAOVVQ010000144.1 GCA_030637065.1 Planctomycetota bacterium | reverse complement strand
TCAGATTCGGGTCATTACCCAAGAATACTATCTCATCGGTATCGATCACGAGCGTCGGGCCGATT
This sequence comes from Planctomycetota bacterium, assembly GCA_030637065.1. GTDB lineage: Bacteria > Planctomycetota > Phycisphaerae > Sedimentisphaerales > Anaerohalosphaeraceae > DAOVVQ01. Next base: position 9,720 of record DAOVVQ010000144.1, on the reverse strand, counting down.
TTCGGCGCTATCGCAGCCTCACGAGAGACCACCGAAGATTCCCAGTCCAGTAAGCCGCTCGTCCGGTCAAGCCGAACAATGCCCGAACCGTTATGGAAGTAAACACCCGTCGAATCGGCACCAAGGGTCAAGGGAGCGATCGCGTGAGCCTCTTCCCACAAAAGCGTGCCCGTAGCGGCATCGATCGCCATAAGCGCCCGGTCCTGCTCGTCCCACGGGTACGTGTCGGCGACGTATGTCTTATTCTGACCCGTCTGGCGGGCAATGGGCACATAATCGTTCCAATTCGTTATCGGATTATTGCGTTTGACCATCGCAAACAGCACGCCGTCGGAATAGATGATCTCCTCGGTCATCACAGTGTCATAGCCGAAGTCGTTAAAATTCCACACCACCTCGCCGGTCACTGCATCTACCCTGCTAAGGCCTGTGCTGTCCATGCCCAAAGTTACATACACGCTATCGCCAACGGCTATCAGGCGACGCGGAAGCTGGGCTGGGCCGCTCTTAAACGGCCATATCTGGGTCATCCACGAATCGATGGGCTTTTGCCACAGGATCGTCCCGTTAAAGGCGTCCCTGGCATAGAGCGACCACTTCGACGGAAGCTGCACCGAGGCCTTCGACCCTTCGTCAATGATATAAAACACCCGGTCCTCGGTCGCGACGTAGGCGCTCACGCTGGCCATGTGGTCGTGGTGACGCGAATAACGCGGGCTGCCCAACCACTGCATACGGGCCGGCGGCTGAACCATGTCATCGTTCGATACCGCGTTGTTGGTCCCGTCATGAAGATACTGCGTCCACTCGTCCATCTCCGCCGGGCGGGGCTTAACCGTCATCACCCAGCCGGAACCATCGTGGATATACGCAACGCCGTGCGGAGCGAGAACGCGCATAACCTCAGCCATCGCAAGGCCGCTCAGCGGAACCTCCGACACCACGAGATTGACCAGATTCTCGATATAGGGCAGCGTCCCAAGCCCATCGAAATCATGCTCCTTGGCCGTGAGCCGCCCGTACGCACCCAACGAGGCGAAATGCGCCCGAGCCGCTGTTATATCAGCCGCATCCGGGTCAAGGCCGCATACTGTATAGCTTTCAGTTTCGCCAAGGGCCGCTGTCAGCGCACCAGCGCCGCAGTTAAGGTGAATAACAAGCCCGCCCTTTACGCCCGTCGCCGTCAGGATCTGCCCAGCCAAGACGTCTTCACCGACAGCCTCCGATCTGGAAACAAGGAAATAGCCACCCGCGACAAAAAGACAAACAAACGCCCCCACGATCAACAATCGACCTCTGGCCATATCGAATTCCTCCCGTAAAAAAACCGCCCCTAAGGGCACATTATACCCCCGCACCGGCTGCCCAAGCCGCACAATTTGAGTACACTAACCTCCTATTCGACTATATGCGCAGCCTCCTGCCAATATACTAACAGATTTAACGAAAAATGCAAGAAAAATGTAAGGTTTCCCCTGATAAATAGAGGTGTATACAGACCCGCTTTTCCCCCAGCAGCCCAGCCACCCCAAAAACACCAAAGATCAGCCATGTAGGGTGCGATATTTCGCACCAATCCGTCATTGCAATTAAAATCGCTGACAGCACGTCTTTACCGGTGTGAATCCGCGCCGGTTGGTTGCTGGCCGGGTACAATAGCCTGTAAACTATCTTGTAGGAGTCCTGAATTATGAGTAGAAACGCTGTTTTTGCGACGATTTGCCTGTTTGTCCTTACAATTGCGATCCTGGCTGGCCCAGCCCAAAACCATGCTTTCGCTGGCGGAAATGCCTCTCCTCAGCAGGCTGCCCGCGCGATCCTTGACGCTGCCGGCGTGAAAGGCGGTCTTATCATCCATCTCGGCTGTGGCGATGGCAAGCTCACCGCAGCCTTAGCTGAGAGCGGCAGCTATCTCGTACACGGTCTGGACACCAGCGTCAAAAACGTCGAAACCGCACGGATCTACCTCAGGGACAAGGGCCTCTACGGACCCGTCTGCGTCGATACGCTCGCCGGACAAACCCTACCCTATATCGAAAACCTCGCCAATCTCGTGATAGCCGAAGACCTCTCCCGCATCTCGATGCAGGAAGTAATGCGGGTCCTGTGCCCCAACGGCGTCGCCTACGTCAAGCAAAACGGCAAATGGACCAAAACCGTAAAGCCCCGCCCGGCTGAGATCGACGACTGGACGCATTACCTCCACAACTCGACCAACAACGCCGTCTCCAACGACACCGTCGTCGCCCCGCCCCGCCACCTCCAGTGGGTCGGCAGCCCGAAATGGTCCCGCCACCACGAGCGAATGGCGTCGATGAACGCACTCGTTTCAGCTGGCGGGCGGCTCTTCTACATCTTCGACGAAGGCGCAACAGCCTCGGTCATGACGCCATCGAAGAGAATGCTCATCGCACGAGACGCCTTCAACGGAACGATCCTCTGGAAACGCCCCCTCGAATCATGGCACGACCACATGTGGCCCTTCAAAAGCGGCCCGACACAACTGACCCGAAGACTGATCGCCTCCGAAGACACCGTCTACGTAACCTTAGGCATCGACCAGCCCTTAACTGCGATCGACGCAGCCACGGGAAAGACCAAAAGAACATTCACCAAAGCCGGCCCGACGGAAGAGGTCATCGCCGTCGGCGGCATGCTCTTGCTCCAGATAAACCAGGGCGCCGTAAAAGACTTTGGCTTTAAGCCCGTCCTGCGAAGCGCACCGGGCGAGCGCAACCGAGTCGCAACCGAATTTCCATGGGACGCAAAAGACAGGATAATAACCGCCGTCGACCCCGACTCGGGCAAGATACTGTGGACCAAAAAAACACCGATCGTCCCGATGACCCTCGCCGCCGACGACAAAAACGTCGTCTTCCACAACGGCGAAAGCCTCGTCTGCCTGAAAAGAAAAAACGGACGCCAAACCTGGCAGTCCGAACCGGTATCCATCCGCTCGTCGATACCGATGTCATTCGGGCCGACACTCGTCATCGACAAAGACGCCGTCCTCTTCTCGGGCGGAGAAAACTCCCTGGCCTCCCTGTCACTAAAGAGCGGTAAACTCCTCTGGCAGTACGACAAGCCCCCGTCAGGACACAACTGCCCCGAAGACGTACTGATCGCAGGCGGACTCGTCTGGGCTGGGGCAACCGCCAAGGGCGCAGACTCGGGGATCTTCACCGGAAGGGACCCGGTCAGCGGCGAGATCGGAAACGAATTCCCACCCGACGTAGATACCCACTGGTTCCACCAGAGATGCTACCGCTCCAAGGCAACGGTAAACTACCTGCTGCCGTCGAGGACCGGGATCGAATTCGTGGACTTCCGCAAAGACCACTGGGAGCCGCACCACTGGGTCCGCGGCGGGTGCATCTACGGAATAATGCCCGCCAACGGAATGGTATACGCACCGATGCACTCCTGCGCCTGCTACATAGACGCAAAACTAAACGGCTTCTGCGCCCTGGCCCCCGAATCAAAAACCAGAACAATAAAACCAAGCCAAGCCAACAGATTACAAGTGGGTCCAGCCTACAACGAAATATCAAATATAAAATATCAAATATCAAATAGTAGCTCCTGGCCGACCTACCGCGCCGATCAGGCCCGCTCGGGTTTCGCGGATACAGCCGTCCCAGCCGATCTCAAACAGGCATGGAAAACCCAAATAGGCGGCAATCTGACCAGCGTAACCATCGCCCAGGGCAAGCTCTTCGTCGCCGACATCGACACCCACACGCTCTACGCCCTCGACGAATCAAACGGCAACATCCTCTGGACCTTCACAGCCGGCGGAAGGATCGACTCGCCGCCAACCATCCACAACGGCGCTGCGATCTTCGGCTCACACGATGGCTCTGTCTACAGCCTCCGCGCATCGGACGGCGCTTTGGCATGGCGGTTCCTCGCAGCCCCGACAGACCAGCGCCACGTCGCATTCGAGCAGGTAGAATCGCTCTGGCCCGTACACGGAAGCGTACTCGTCAAAGACGACATCGTCCACTGCATAGCCGGAAGATCGATGTTCCTCGACAGTGGCCTTAGACTGATACGACTCGACTACAAGACCGGCAGAAAGATCTCCGAGTCAATCCTCGACGACATCGACCCCGACACCGGCGAAAACCTCCAGGTAAAAGTAAAGACCCTCAACATGCCGACATCCCTGCCCGACATACTCTCGAGCGACGGCGAGCACCTCTACATGAGAACCCAGCAGTTCGACCTGACCGGCAAGAGAACCACCGTCGCAGCAACGGACGGCTCCGACCAGTCCGGCGGCGGAAAACACCTCTTTAGCGGAGCAGGCTTCCTCGATGGAACAGGCTTCCACCGCGCATACTACATCTACGGCAACGCGATCTCATCGGGAGCGGGCGGCTGGCACAAGGCCGGCAAGGCAGCCCCCGCAGGCCAACTGCTCGTAATGAACGAAAACAACATCTACGGCTTCGGACGAAAGGCGGAATACTACAGATGGTCCGTCCCGCTCGAATACCACATCTTCGCCTCGGAAAAAGAGCCGCAGGTCGTCCCGCTGACAAACCACACGGTCCCCGAGGACCCGCCAGCCGCCGCCAGCTCCCCAGCAGATACGCCCCGCGCCCGCTTAGCCCGCGCCAGGGCAGCAAACCAAAACGACGACACCACACCCGCAAAACGCAGCAGGCGCCCGAAGCTCACACAAACCGCCAACGCCTCATCCGCAAGAACCAAAAAGGCCAAGACGAAGACATCCGGCGGCTCGAGCGCAACGGTAAAGGTGAAATTCGAATGCGACTGGACAAAAGACACCACCATACTCGCCCGGGCAATGGTCCTGGCAGACGAGACGATCTTCATAGCAGGCCCCCCCGACATGGTAGATGAGGAACAACTCTTCGACAACTTCCAGGACCCACAAATGCAAAAGAAGGCCAAGGCCCAGGACGCCGCCATGAATGACAAAAAAGGAGCGATCCTCATGGCAATATCAACAAAGAACGGCAAAAAACTCGCACAATACGAACTCGACTCAATGCCAACATGGGACGCAATGGCAGCAGCAAACAACCGACTCTACATCGCAACAGAAAAAGGAAACATAATCTGCATGGAATAGAAACGGCCACTGCATAGAAAAAACGGGGACCGGTATCGTTCTGCCGACCTGTCTCGCCGTAGCCTTGGCGAAGGTGGAAGGCAGGTTGTACCTGTCCCCGCTTTTGCGTACCAACGAAGCAAGCTGTACCTCTACCCGCTTTTTCGGGTGGCAGCGCGTTTGCCCAGCAAACCGATGGTGGAAACCAACCCGCATCCGCCGCTTTTTTGGCTACGCCTGCTGAAGGATATTGGCCTACTCGAGAACCTTAACGGCCTTGTCCGCATCCTCCGCCGTATCCAGAGCGACGTAAAGGATAAACCGTGTCCCGATCACCGCCGCTGACAGTCCCCGCAGGTTGATCTGTGCCGCTGCAAGCATCTCCGTAAGCGACGCCCCTATTCCGGGTGCATTGTCGCCCTCGACGCGCACCGAATGAAGGCTGTTAGTCACATTAAAGCCTAATTCACTCGCCGCAGCTATCTCCCTGTCGCCACGAAGCGGCGTAACAAAAACCACACCGCTGCCCGGCTTCTCTCCGTCGCGTCTGGCTATGACGAAATCAAGGTCCGCCCCCGCATCACGCAGATCGGCAAGAACCGCCGCCAACGCCCCAGCCTTATCCTCAATACCAGCCGCCCAAACATCCACACGCTCAACATTCAGTTCCATAATACGCTCCCCATATCAAAAGATTAACACTCCCAACCCACCAAAAACCCAAAAAAACACCAAAACAAATACTAATACGCAATCCCCAACAAAAGAACCCAAAAAAATCCGCCCCGACAGGCATTTCGGGACATAAAACGCCACATTCCAACTTTTTCCTTGTTTTGCTGGATAATGCGTGTATAATAGCCTGTGAATTTGGAGAAGAAAATCTATAAGGAAAGGAACAGGAATGATTGAGGCGTTTAGCAAATATAAAGACGTCACTGTGAATGCCTATTTTTAGAGGTGGCTTTGTTGTTATTTGCCGGAGAATTAGACGATGAACTTATTGAATGCTCTCGTACCGTCGCTGCTAATGATCGTAGGCGGAATCATCACATGGCTCCTCAAGTCCCGGGTTGAGGAACTTAGGGCCGCCGAGGAAAATCTGCGAGAAACGCGGACAAAAGCCTACTGGGATATTTTGGAGCCCTACTTTCTTCTGTTCTCGGATACATCTAAAAAAAACATGGAGATCGTGCTGGAAAAAATCACCTCACCCCAATACAGAAAGGCCTCTTTTCGCCTTTGCTTGTTAGGTTCGGACGACGTTGTCCAAGCCTACAATACGATGTGGCAACACACATACAAAGCAGAGCAGACTGGGAACCAAGACTCGAAAGAATTGATACGACTCTGGGGCGCCCTTCTGATCGAAATTCGCAAGAGCCTTGGAAACAAGAAGACAAAACTTAAGGAAGTCGACATGCTCCGGGGGCTAATTAAGGATATCGATGATTTCCTATAATGAGAGAACACGATAATTGGACAACTCCAGCAAAGCTGGAGTGAAATTCGCCTCAGGCGAACCATAGGCGGATAAATATTGAGGAACCAACGGGAACTTCTTATACAGGTAGCATAAAATCAGTGAAAACCGTATTGTATATCATGTTAAGCGTCCACACTAGGAGAACTTTATGCTAGAGTTCAAGTCTTGGAGAGATTTCCGGGAATTCGAGCAGACAACCAAGAATCAAGCACGTTATGTCCGTGCTCCAGAAGTTGAAGCGTTCCTGAACACTGTCCTACAAACGACGGAAAAACGTGTCGAGGTTATAGCAAAAGATCAAATTCTGTGGCGAGCTCAGCTTGGCTGTGACTGGGAGCCTATTTACGAAGAAAACGAATATATCGATGATGGCCCTACTCCCCATCCACCAGAGAGGATGAAGCCATTAAGCGGACGTGCGAATGAGGGTCGAGCTAACCCAAAAGGGATTCCATATCTTTATTTAGCCACTAATCGTGATACGGCCCTTGCTGAGGTTCGTCCCTGGCTTGGATCTTACATATCAGTCGGTCAGTTCAAAACGTCGCGAGAACTGCGTTTAGTTAACTGCACTACAGGTCAGAATGGCTTCCTGGTCTACCCTAAAGAACCTTCGGCAGAAAAACGCGAAGAATCTGTTTGGACGGATATTGATCGAGCATTTGCAAGACCAGTCACTCCTAGTGATGATATCGCTGATTATGCACCCACGCAGATCATAGCAGAACTCTTCAAGGCAAATAGTTTCGATGGAGTTGCTTACCGAAGTTCACTAGGCGATGGACACAACATCGCGTTGTTCGACCTTGATATGGCTAAATTAGTCCGTTGCTCTTTGTTTGAGGTTAAAAGCATAAGTTTTGAGTTCCAAGAATCCGCGAATCCATATATCATTCGTACAGATTATGATATAGATGTCACTTATGACAATTAATATCTTGCTGGAGAAGATTTAAGGTTCCAGGAATCTATTCCGTTCCTTTTTAGGAGCTCCTTGCCCGCCTGGACACTAATGAGAACTCTCCAATTCTTTAAGGGTAAATCTACTACACCGGATATGATAAAGCAAGTTAACTTTACAGTATTTTCCCCCCAACTGAACCTCAATTACTCCCCAGCCAAACCCAATTTCCGACGAGAAGCGGGTTTTTGTCATTAGAATTTGCCAAAAGTCGGCAGCATGGCCCCTGGCCACGCCGAAAACTTTGACAGCCCGTCGCTGGCTGTGTATAGTGTTCGTTTCTTGGTTCTCCGGGATTCGGCCTTGGGGCTGCTCAACCGGCTATCCAGCCCCCCGGAGGCGTGATTTTTGAAAAAAACGGTCACTGCGTAGAAAAAACGGGGACCGGTATCGTTCTGCCGACCTGTCTCGCCGTAGCCTTGGCGAAGGTGGAAGGCAGGTTGTGCCTGTACCCGCTTTTTAGGAGTGAAAAGTGGTTCTGTTTCGTCAAAAAGTGGCTCGGGTTGTGCTTGCGTTTGTCATTATGGCAACCGTGCTGGCCTCCTCCCCAGCCGTTTTTGCCGATATGACAACCACGCTTACGCCCTCTACAGCCGCTGATGCCGACATCGTCGATCCTGTGGCTACGGAAATTGTGCCCCAAAACGACACCCTGCCGTGGTGGGCCTGGCCGATCATCCTGTTCGCCGTGACCTTCATCCTCGGAATCCTCGCGGTAATGGCAGGGATCGGCGGCGGAGTCCTCTTCGTGCCCATAGTCTCAGGCTTTTTCCCGTTCCACTTCGATTTCGTCCGGGGCGCAGGCCTCTTTGTCGCCCTCTGCGGGCCGCTTGCCGCTGGCTCGACCCTGCTCAGAAAGGGCATGGCGGACCTCAAGCTCGCCCTTCCGATAGCACTTATAACGTCGATCGGGGCCATCTGCGGGGCATTAGCCGGCCTTAGCCTGCCGACACATATCGTCCAGCTTCTCCTGGGAACAGCGATCTTAGGCGTCGTCGTCGTAATGCTGATCGCAAAGAAATCCGAGTTCCCCGAGGTCAAAAAAGCCTGCGCACTGTCAACCGCCCTGAAGATAAGCGGGATCTACCACGAAGAATCGTCATCCGAATACATCGACTGGAAGATCCACAGAACCGCGCCGGCCCTGTGCGTGTTCGTAATGGTCGGTTTTGCCGCTGGGATGTTCGGCATGGGCGCCGGATGGGCCAACGTACCGGTCCTTAACCTGATGATGGGCGTCCCCTTGAAGGTCGCCGTCTCCACCAGCCACTTCCTGCTCTCGATCACCGACACCTCCGCGGCGTGGATCTACTTCAACAGAGGCGCAGTAATGCCCATCATCGTCGTCCCAGCCGTGATCGGCAGCATGTTAGGCTCGCGAGTAGGCGTAAAGATCCTGGCAAAAACCCATCCCAGCTCAATAAGGTATATCGTAATCGCCATGCTGCTGCTGGCAGGCCTAAGGGCGATCGCGCAGGGATTCGGAATATAAACAGGCGGGAACTTGTGAAAGATATGAATATGGAAGAAAACAAAGTAGCGGTATCGAAAGAGCAAAGAGTGTACGCCGACTGGCTCCACGTCGGAATGCTCATCGGACTGATCACGCTGATCGTCTGCTTTGCGATCTACCTTAGCGGACTGTTCCCGCCGAGTATACCCTTAGCCGAGATCTCCGATTACTGGTGCCTGCCGCTGGCCGAATACCTCGAACAGACCGGCTACGAAGCGGGGTGGAGTTGGACGAAAATGCTGCCGCAGGGCGACTACCTCACCTTCGTCGCGGTAGTCATCCTCGCGGGAATATCCATAATCTGCTACATGAGGATCCTGCCCGTCTTCGTCAGCAAACGCAACAAACCATACGCCATCATAGCAATACTCGAAATAATCCTGCTGATATTAGCAGCATCAGGCATACTGACAACAGGCCATTAAGTCAGCATTAGCAACAACAATACCAACAAAAAATCCGCGAAAACCTGTCCCGCCGCAGCTTTACGCGCTCGCCGTGGCGAGTGGTTCAAAAAAAATCCCCCAAATCCGCAAATTTTCTCCTTGACACAAAATCAGACCCCGTGTATTATAAACATCTAACAACAGCACAGGCAGTAGTAAATGGAAAATAGTAAATCGTAAATTACAAAGGGTCAAACAATGGCAACACAAAAACAAATCAAACCCGCTCAG
>DAOVVQ010000246.1 GCA_030637065.1 Planctomycetota bacterium | reverse complement strand
CGGCGAAGAGTTCGCAAAGCATGTCACCGACGAGGTCACTCTAATAGCAGGCGCAGAACTCGGCGGCGTTGCCCTTGCGGCATCAACCGCGATGGCCTCGGGCAAAAAGTGGATCATCGTCCGCAACAGCAAAAAAGGCTACGGAACAAGCAAGATGATCGAGGGGGTTCTGAAAGAAGGCGACGTTGTGCTGCTCGTCGAGGATATCGCCACCACCGGCGGACAGGTCCTCGAGGCAGCGAAGATAATCACCGAAGCCGGCGCGACAGTGAAAAAGATAGTCTGTGTGATAGACCGCAAACAGGGCGCAGGCGAGAATATCGCCGGGGCTGGATACACGTTCGAGAGCATCCTGACCAAAGACGATCTGGGAATTAAGGATTAAACGCAGGTTTTTGGCAGTCTGCGCAACGAATTAGTTTGTGTTTGACAGTAACCAGACAGGGTTTTAGTATGGCATCGTATTTAAGAATGGACGAATTATGATAAACCTCGTCAGCAGCCATATTGAAGAGCTTAGAGACATGTGCCGTCAATTTCGTGTACGACGGCTGGAATTGTTCGGCTCGGCATTTACCGAAAAAGACTTCGACCCCGAAAGCAGCGATATCGATTTTCTGGTGGAATTTTCCCCCTGTCAGCCGGCTGAGCACGCGATGAATTACTTTCACCTTCTCGAAAAACTGCAAGACCTGTTCGGACGTAATATCGACCTTGTCGAACAAAAGGCGGTCAAAAACCCGTTCCTGATTGACTCAATTAACAACAACAAATGCCAAATATATGCAGCCTGAAACAAAAAAATTCCTATATGACGTTTTACAGGCCTGTGAAGCAATTTTCGCTTTTACAGACGGCAAGACATTGCAGGATTATGAAGGCGATCTGCTGTTGGAAAGCGGCGTTGAAAGGCAGTTAATGATAATCGGGGAGGCATTAGGCCAGGCGGATAAAACGGATCCGAACCTCGGCGATACGATTACCGATATTCGCCAAATTGTCAATCTTCGCAATGTTATTGTGCATGGCTATGCAACGGTAGAAAATGAAACGATCTGGGGCATTCTACAACAATATCTGCCGAACCTGCATCAGCAAGTCGCCAAGATACTGGAGAAGTAAAAACCCGATCTTCAGTTAAGACTTCTCCCGGGGGTTAATTGCTTGAAGAAGAATATTTTTTTAGCATAATCCAGCTTTTTGAGTTAATAACGCCGATTTCCTATATTTTCTGAAAAATTTTTTGTTTTTTCTGGTAAATGGCATTGACAGGTACCTTGTTATGCTATATACTGATTTTTATGGATGACCGATTTTTTGACAATTGGGCTACTCAGGTTCGCAAGGGGATGCTTGAGTTTTGCATATTGAACACGATCCGGGGCAAAAGTCTGTACGGCTATGACATAGTTCGGACGCTTCGGGATATCGACGGACTGGTGATCGGTGAGGGTACGATCTATCCGATCCTCAGCCGGCTCAAGCGTGAGGGGCTGGTGGGGACGACGATCAAGGAGTCCCGCGAAGGGCCTCCGCGGAAATATTACGAACTTACCGACTCCGGTCAGGCGATGCTGAATAAGATGATCGCCTACTGGCGGATTATCAAGATCGGGACAGAAACTGTGATAAAGGAGCAGAACAATGAAGGAACTTAGCCTAAGTGCGCAAGAGTGCATTGAACATTATATGCAAAAGGTCAAGGCGAGGCTGCGCGGCGCAAAATCGCTCGATGCCAATGAAATCCAGCGGGACATCCAGGAGCATATTGAGAGAGAGCTTGAGTCTGAGGCTGAGCCGGTCGGCTGTGATGCGGTTACCGGCGTACTGGAGAGGCTTGGTGCGCCACAGCAGTGGGTGCCCGACGAGGAACTGAGCTGGTGGCGAAAGATAATCGTGCGGATGCAGAGCGGGCCTGATGACTGGCGACTGGCGTATATCTGTTTTGCTTTGTTTGCGTTTGGCTTCATAATATTTCCATTTTGGGTGATATTCTTCCTGCCTTTGAGCTGTTATGTGGCCCGGTCAACATTATCGGTAGCCGGCGGGCCTGACGAGTTGGGCGAGCAAAAGAAGCTGATATATCCGCCGCTCGTGGTGTTCTATATAATTGTCGGATTAGTCGTGGTGTTAGGGCCCCTGCTGGCACTAATAGGCTCTGTAATAGCTCTTGCAGAAGAATCTGAACGCGAGATAACACGCAAGTTCTTCCAGGGTTCCTTCTATTATTACTGGCTAATGGTATGGGGGGTTATTCTGGCGGGTAGCGGTTTGTGGTGGAGTATGCTTGCAGGATTTCTGCTCCGTAAGCAACAACTCCTCGATAAGCTGATCTATCCCTTTGGCAATCATGTTACAAGAAAGAGGTTGTATAAATTAACGGTAGTGGGACTAACTCTGCTAATTAGCGGTACGATCGCAGGATTGCTGATTATTATGAAGTACGCCCGTTGATAGCCTCAGCCATGCGGATTATCTTTTTTGCGTTGGTTGATTTTGGTGCGGCTGGTAGTTTGGTCCATTTTGTGTTTGGGGTCTTGATGTGGAGGGTGGATTTTTCGGCGGCGATTGCTGCGGGGGTATTAGCTATGATCATGTCGAGTTTTTTTTCTTTGAGTTTCTGTTCGGCATTCCTGCGCAAGGCCCTGTCTTCGAGGGCGAAGCCAACGACGAGTTGATGTTTCTTGTTCCGACCGGCCCATTTTAGAATATCCGCGGTGGGTTTTAGCTTTATTGTCAGGTCGTCGGATGATTTCTTGATCTTGGTCCTGGATCTTTTGGCGGGCCTGTAATCCGAGACAGCGGCAGCCATGATGAGGCAATCGCATTTGTCGAAGTATTTTTTGACAGCGGCAAACATCTGCGCCGACGTTTCGACATTGACGGTTTTTGCCCGTACCGGCGGGCGTATCGAAGTAACTGCGGCGATGAGTGTCACCTTGTGGCCTGCGCTTATGGCAGCGCGGGCAAGGGCATAACCCATTCGCCCGGAGCTTGCGTTGGATATAAAGCGGACCGGGTCGACATATTCGCGGGTCGGGCCCGCCGTGATCAGGAAGTGTAATTTGTGCGACGATTTGGCCATTGCCTCAGTGCATCGGTACTGGTTTACGGTCAGTCAATTTGTGCGGCGATTTTTTCGATCGCCTCTAATATATCGGCAGGTTCGGACATTCGGCCCGTCCCTTCGGTTCCGCAGGCAAGTCTTCCGGTCTCGGGTCCGATCACCCGGCATTTCATCTGCCTGACGGTCTCGACGTTTTTCGCGACCGCTGGATTGGTCCACATTTTGTCGTTCATCGCCGGTGCGATCAGCAGCGTTTTGTTCCAGCAGGCACACAGCGTGGTACTGAGCAGATCGTCGCAGATCCCGAGTGCCATTTTAGCGATAATATTGGCTGTCGCGGGCGCAACTACGACGATATCGGCCTGTTCGGCGAGATTGATATGACTGATCTTGTAGTCGGTCGGCGCGCTCCACATGCTCGTAAAAACCGCCCTGCCTGTAACCGCCTCGAAGCTCTTGGGGCGAATCAACTCGCAGGCGTTCTCTGTCATTATGCAGTTTACCGTTGCACCGCCAGCGGCAAGTTTGCTCGCAAGGTCCACCGCCTTAAAGGCCGCGATCCCGCCGGTTACACCCAGCAAGATATTCAACCCGCCCAGTTTTGAGCTATCCCCGGTCATCTTGCCGCCTTGCTACAAAAGGGGCTTCTTGGGTTTGGGCGCATCAGAGCCGTCGTCGATGACGACCTTGCCTTCCTTAATTTCCTGGACGACAATTTCCATCATGCTCTTGCCCTCGGTATCCTCGATCAGCGGACGCGCACCCTGCATGACCTCTAACATTCGCTTTTGAATAAGAGCCGAAAGCCTGAACCTTCCACCCATCCGGTTGACGATTTCCGTGTCCTTGAGATCTTCTATCATTGTTTTGCTCCGGTATTTTGGTCGATAATCTGTTTGATTTCTTTGACGGCCTGCCCAAGGTCGGCGTTAATGACCAGGTGGTCGTAATGCTGCCACGCGGCGGCAATTTCCTGGCTGGCGCTATCCAGCCGTTGTCTTTCGTTGTCCATATCTTCGCCCCTTGCCCTTGCCTTCATGCGACCGGCCAGATCGGCCTGGCTGGGCGGGAGGATAAATATCAGGAGTGCATTGCGACAGGTCTTCTTAACGGAAAGAGCGCCCTGGACGTCAACTTCCAGAATGACGACCTGTCCGTCCTGAATCGCATCTTTCACCGGCTGGCGCAGCGTGCCGTAGGAATTCTCGAATACCCTTGCATGTTCCAAAAAGCCGTCATCGGCGACCCGGGTCTCAAAGTCCTGCTCGGATATAAACCAGTAATCCCTGCCGTCAACTTCGTTTTCGCCGATGGGCCTGGTCGTCACCGATACACTCAAAAAGGCGTTCAACTGCTCGACAAGCTGCCGGCAGATCGTGCTCTTGCCGACACCCGACGGGCCGCTGATAACCACTAATGTCCCGTTATTTGTATTCTCGTCGCCCATAGCTACCCTGTTACTCTATATTCTGGACCTGTTCCTTGATTCTGTCGACTATGCATTTTACATCGATCGCCCACTCGCTGATCTGCGCATCCGACGACTTGCTGGTAATGGTGTTTGCCTCTCTGAGCATTTCCTGTGCGATAAAGTCCAGCCGCCGTCCGGCGTTGTCATTCTTGCGGCAGTAGTTCGCAAACTGCTCGATATGCGACCTGAGCCGCGTGATCTCTTCGGCAATGTCGCACCGCTCGGCATAAACGGCCAACTCCCTTGCAAGAATGTCGGCGTCGATCTCCAGCTTGGCCCCTGCCAGCAGCTCGTTGATCCTGCTCTCGAGCTTTTTGTGATACTCATCGATCACCACCGGGCACCGTGTCCCGATCAGCTCCAGTTTTTCGGCGATGATCCCGCAGTTGCCGATCAGATCGTCGGCCAGGTTTTGCCCTTCTTCGCTCCGCATTTCCTTAAGCTGATCGATCGCCTTTGCGCTAAGTTCCAATACGACCTTGCGAATTTTTTCGGCCTCGTCGGTGTCGGGCTGGTCCGGCTCGATTACGCCGGGCAATGTTAATAGCCCCGAAAGGTCGATGTTTCGCCGGCTGTCCTGCCCCGCCGCCTTGCCAAGGGCCTCTAAGTACTGCCCAAGCACATTCTCATCGATCCGGATAAGAGGCTTGCCGGAAACGTTCTTCATGCCCAGCGTGTAATTAACCGTCCCGCGACAGATACGGCTCCTTAGCAGCTTGTCGACGTCGCTTTCCAGAAAAGCGGCCACATCCGGCAGCCGAACATACGCCTTGAGGTAGCGGTTGTTCACCGTCTTAACCTCAACGTTATAATCTATGCCGTCAGCCTCAACAGCCGCATGGCCGAAACCTGTCATAC
Organism: Planctomycetota bacterium; assembly: GCA_030637065.1. GTDB lineage: Bacteria > Planctomycetota > Phycisphaerae > Sedimentisphaerales > Anaerohalosphaeraceae > DAOVVQ01. The sequence continues at coordinate 489 of DAOVVQ010000246.1, read as the reverse complement.
TGCTTATCATAATCCACCCAAGCTAATTCGCCTTTACCTCTATGGCGTCCGGCAAACTTTAGCCCCTAAACAATCGTTTCGCTGCCCTGCTCGAGAGCTTTGACGGTTGGCGCCGGCGCCTGCAGGTCCTCGCTCACCGTCGGACGGTAGAACTTGGCCATGACCACCGCAAGAAGCAGGAACACTGCGATCAGGCCGATAGTGACCCACGTCAGGAAGTCGCCGGTCTTTGCGCCCAGAAGGCTCGATGCCCCTCCCGCACCGCCGAAAGCTCCGCTAAGCCCCCCGCCTCTTCCCTTTTGAAGCAGGATGATCAGGATCAAAGCAACCGCGACAAGGACCCACACCCACATTACAAGATTCATAATGAATGACACTTTAGCCATTGGAAAGATAACCATTTTCTTACCTCGTTCTTTATATTGTTCTCAAATTCGTTATTTCGACAACTCTTATGCCACGGTCTTTATCATCGCGGCGAAATCATCG